>NZ_PUWT01000047.1:0-19138 GCF_002968995.1 Photorhabdus hindustanensis | reverse complement strand
TCAATAAAGTCCCAGTTGCCATCAGCGATGAGGTCAATTCATCCATTCAACTGGCACAAATCCAACCGAATAAATGCTCGGTTGTCAGCCCTGGTTAATCCGGGGAACAAGAGATTTCATCCGGTATTTCCTGACTCAGCAGTTAACCGGAATGAAAATAATCGTGAGGGCCTGATGCCTGCTCTCGAATTAATAGATTCAATAACGAAATAGACGGTTATTGAATAAGTCAATTCTCCTCATTAGCGCATATTAAAATCAAGTATTTTTTTATCAAACAGCACAATTTGTTTAATCTCAACGGCAAAATTCAGCATATTTAAACCAATCTTAAACGGAATGTCATTTATTGATAAAAAAATGTTGAATTGATCTAAATAATATGAACCAAATTCACCCCATTGATATTTTAGCGTCATAAACCCATAACAAGACATATATTTTCATTACTTTCAGCATGTTATATATAAACAAAACACAATAAATGTATTATTCCAATCTTAATCTTATCTTATCCCCAACAACAATATGCTACGTCGAGGTAAAAATAATGATTCTCAATTAGATAATGCGAATGAGAATAGATTTCATTACCCAAAATAATCACAGATAATAACTCAACCCTAATTCAAGGCAGCGATTATCCTGCTTCATCCTGCAAGGTAATCGTAGCAATCACTTTCTCCGGTAAAAATACATTATTGTGCAATACAGGCATATATCGGCTGGCCCAGGTTTTCCACTCTCTATCAATAGATAGTCGCTCTTGATTCCAAAAATGATATATCTCCCACCGATAATCAAAGAGCAATAACCGCAGCCCAAAGATAGCTAACCCGATTAAGCCCACCGCACAAAAAATTATCCGCCACTGTCGCGACCTGATATATCCAAACCATAATTTTACAGAAAACATTTGAAATAACCTAAAAATTACATAGATAAAACAATGCCTTATAAAACATCATAAAATACCATTGACTCTACGTCGCTTAACTTTCTCTTTTAAGCATGATTCTCATGACTTTCCAATGAAATTAAATCGGCTCAAGGGCGTTTTAATCACACGCTAAAAAGAACATCATCTTTATTGCATGGGATTATCGACGGCCGGTATCCATCTGCATTCCGGCGGCGGTTCTTTTGCTAATATCGCATCCAGTTCAGAGATTTTAGCTTGAAGTTTCGCAATGGCTTTTTCTATCTCCTCTCTATCCTTAGGATAGCGCGGAATTATTATTTCCCGCTTGACCTTTACCGATATATCAATATCTTTTCTTTAACGTTTTATTTCATCAAAGTCAATAGCACCTTTTAAATAAGGTTTCATAATAGTGCTACACTTATTTTTTGTCTTCCTGACTTTTGCTGTGATGAAAACGATGCCAAAAAAGCATCAACATAATTAATCAACTGCCACATAAATTGACAACAATGATTTCGTGTTATTGTCTCATGGAGCGATTGTCATAATCGTTCTATTTTATTTAGCCACGGTGAATAGACGGGTAAAAACAGCAGAGTAAATTTGGGATGTCGTGCCAGCCACTCCTTTACCTTCTGACTTTTATGAATACCGTAGTTATCTAAGATTAATGTGAGGGTTTCCGCATGGGGATATTAATGATTCAGTTCATCTAACATTTTGATAAATAAATCAGAGTTCTTTTTTATTCCTTTAACATAGGTGACTTGCTCTGTTTGGGATTTTTCGCAATTGATCAGATCGCAAAAATCGGACTGAGTTCCCTTCCAGGGATCTATTATTTTGAAAATTTATTTAAATAAATAACGTATTATATAAATAGACTACGTTTATTTCATTTTCATTAAAACATGATTATCTCCTATAGGCTATAACCTATAAGTTATAAATAGTGTGCAAGCAGACTGGCAATAATAATTAATTACAGCTTGTGCAAACCTGCTTATGAATGAACAGTTAACACAAACAACTCACAAAACCCGGAGTATACATGTCAATAGAGAACCTATCGCTTTAAATAAACACTCTCTGTTATCAGGCAAATTATGCCCAAAAACTTCAACGATTCTTCAACGAATTATAAAAACCTATAAAAATGCATTATCTTAAATTGCTGAATTAACGATCAAGCCCGTATACTCACTGAGCGTTAAGGCAAATCTGGGCGTTAAGACAGATCTGGAATAGCAAGTAGCTTACTTAGTCGCTCAAAATGTATTCCAGCAAGTGAAACTAAAGTTAAAACACAGGAAAATTATCATGACACGTTTAGGCTTATCTATAACTGTATTATCACTGTTATTCTCTGGCGCAGTATTAGCTGCACCTAGCACCCCCGTAACTCAATCTTCGGATACCAAAGCTACCCCTTCCCATGTGGAAAATACCAAAGCAGGGAAGAAATCCGACAAAACCGCACCTAAACAACACTCACACCAGAAGGCAGCAAGCAAAGAAGCTAAGAAGGCTCACTGAGTTTCCCAGACTGACGCCACTAATGTGCCGCAATTGTTATGACACAAGTTTGGTAACGTCATAACTGTAAATTCAGGGGGGAAAATCCCCCCCTCAACAGGCTATCGTGAAAAGCTTAACAAGCCCCTTCGGTATCTTCATCACCATAATATTTAACACCAATCCTGATGATATCCCGTCCCTGAGATTTACGGTGTTTATTCGTGTCACGCAATGAATAGATACAACCACAATATTCCTGCTGATAAAATCTTTCCCGTTTACTGATTTCGATCATCCGGGCTGAACCACCTTGCTTACGCCAGTTGTAATCCCAGTATTGAACTCCCGGATACTGACTTGCCGCTCGTTTTCCGCAATCATTTATCTGCTGCATGTTTTTCCAACGAGAAATGCCCAACGAGCTTGAAATAACACTGAAATTATTTTCATAAGCATACAAAGCAGTACGTTCAAAACGCATATCAAAACACATGGTGCAGCGAACACCTCTTTCTGGCTCCAGTTCCATACCTTTAGCACGTTCAAACCAGTTATCGCTGTCATAATCCGCATCCACAAATGGCACATTGTGTTGCTCCGCAAAACGAATGTTCTCTTCTTTGCGAATTAAATATTCCCGTTTTGGATGAATATTCGGATTATAGAAAAAGACGGTGTAATCAATTCCAGAGGCATGTATCGCTTCCATCACTTCACCAGAGCAAGGAGCGCAACAAGAGTGCAATAATAATCGTTCCGCATTATCCGGTAACGTCAAAACAGGGCGAACATAGTTTTCCATTTAGCAGGCTCCATATAATTATAAGAATTAATTATAGAATATAGTTATTTTTAGCTTCAAATTTTTCGAATGAAATTCATCATGACTTATTTGCCGTTGCGATCCTTGCCTTTACGATCCTTACTTTTCTGATCACAGTAAATTACCTGAAATTCTGGCAGATTCTACCGTTATCTTGTCATCATCAAAGTTTGTACAAGGAAGTTCACTACCGATAAATCTGTTTTACGCTGATAGTTAACTAAATTATAGCCAAATTCAGATACTTTTAACCAAAATAATTTAAATGGAGACCACCATGCGCCATGCAATTTCTCTGCGTGACCTCTCTTTTCCGGCAATCACCGCCGGATTTGTCGCTGTTTTAGTTGGATATACCAGTTCAGCAGCAATTATCTTTCAAGCTGCGGAAGCGGCAGGCGCCACCACCCTACAGATCGGTGGCTGGCTGAGTATGCTAGGGCTTGGAATGGGTATCAGCTCCCTGGGGCTATCGCTTTATTACCGCACCCCCGTCCTTACCGCATGGTCAACACCGGGTGCCGCGCTACTGGCGACAACGCTACCTGGAACATCAATCAACGAAGCCATTGGTATCTTTATCTTTGCTTCAGCACTGATCTTGCTGTGCGGTATTACCGGCCTGTTTGCTCGATTAATGAACTATATCCCACAGGCACTTTCCGCAGCCATGTTAGCCGGTATTCTATTACGCTTTGGTTTGGATGCTTTTTCTTCATTTTCGGTCAACTTCGTACTGACTGCCGGAATGTGTTTGACTTATCTTCTGGCACGCAGATATTTATCCCGCTATACCATCATCTTAACACTATTATCAGGGCTGATTATCGCCGCTTTACAGGGAGATATTCACTTTGAACAACAATCTACAGCCGCATTTGTCACCCCTGAATTTATTACACCCAGTTTCACACTCTCTTCGTTATTGAGTGTCGGTATTCCATTTTTCATCGTCACAATGGCATCCCAAAACGCGCCCGGCATCGCCACACTAAAAGCCTCAGGATATCCGGTTTCTGTTTCGTCACTGATAAGCTGGACTGCGCTCATTTCACTGATCTTGTCACCTTTTGGTGGTTTTTCCGTCTGTATTGCCGCCATTACGGCCGCAATTTGTATGAGCCCGGAAATTCACGCTGACCCAAATCGCCGTTATATGGCCGCTGCCGTAGCAGGCGTGTTTTACCTGATAGCGGGACTGTTCGGTGGCTCAATCAGTATGTTATTCAGCGCCCTACCGGCGGCTCTTATTCATATTATTGCCGGATTAGCATTGCTTGGAACAATTTCTGGCAGCCTGCTACAAGCGTTACAAAATGAAAAGCAACGAGACGCCGCGGTAATCACATTTTTGATCACCGCTTCCGGTGTGACACTACTTGGCGTAGGCGCTGCATTCTGGGGATTAATCGGTGGAGTAATAACCATAATCCTTTTATCTCTGCCGAGGAAAACCAAAATAGTTCATTAGATGAACAGCAAAATTATACTTTTCAGCACTTTATGATACTTATTGTCAATAAAACTTATGATAGTTTGCCGGGTCTGTTGCGCTTTGAATATTACGATGGGACGTATCTAACAACCTTAAATTTTCTTACCCGCAAAGCCGAGCTTCCTATTATGAAATTTTTTGATACGAAATTTTCTGATATTAGTAAGTTAGCCGTTATTTCATCATGCCTGGCAATCCCTTATAGCTATGCTGATGATCACCCAATTCTTTCTCTCTCTGTCAGCCAATCCGGAAGAAGCCAAACGACTGCTGATGGTAGTTTATCCAGAAAACCAAATAAGCAAGAATCACGGATACTTCCGATTTGGGGTGATGAAGCTAGAGCTAAAGGTTATGACCTACCGGAACCTTTTGGCGCCAGTTACGGTTATATGAATATGCGACAGAATATCATTGTAGACGATATTAAAATCATTATACCGAATACCCCAGAATTTGAAGACGCACTGGATATCCAGACAGGAAAAACCAGAGGAAAGAATGAATCACATATGCTCAAACTGGATACTTGGGTTCTGCCTTTTCTGAATGTTTATGGCGTTTATGGCTGGACAAAAGGCACATCGAAAACCAACATTGAAGGAATCAGATTTGCTGGTTTCTCTATTCCTGATATGAAAGATATCCCTTTCGCACTGGACTTTAAAGGTAAAACCTACGGTGGCGGTTTAACTCTGGCAGGGGGTTACGATCAGTTTTTCGGTACGCTTGATACCAACTATACCTACACTAATCTGGACATTCTGAATGGTAAAATTAGCGCTCTGGTTGTTACACCACGTGTTGGTTATGAGTTTATATTCCAGCCAATCATCCCAGGACAAGGAAATACCAAATTGCAAGTATGGACCGGTGGTATGTACCAGAGAATTACTCAGGAATTTAAAGGCAATATTAGTAATCTGGATTTACCCCCCATGTTTGACAAACTGGTCAGTGCATTCGACGATTATGATAGTATGAAATTCAAAGTAAAACAGCATATTGCATCTCGCTGGAATAATACGGTTGGTGCAAGGCTGGAAGTCACCCGCCATTTTAATCTGCTGACTGAAGTTGGCTTTAACAAACGTAACAGCTGTTATATTTCAGGAGAGTTCCGTTTTTAAATGAATATCCGCTGTACTTTACATGGGCTGGCTTTAGTCAGCCTTTTTATTTCTGATTTCTCATATAGTGAAGCACTACTTAGCAGGGAAAAAATCGATGGCTGGCTGGAAAAATTAGGTGGCAGTAATACCTATGACAGCAGTAAAGCGATTGACTGGGGCGTTTTACCCGGCCCCTTTTATACTCCAGAGTTAGGTGCCGGTCTCGGTGTTGCTATCGTCGGTCTCTATCGACCAGATGATAATGATCACACCAGCCAAATCTCTTCTCTTTCCCTAAATGGATTTGCCTCTTCAACCGGTGCCTTTGGCTTCACATTTGATAACTACAATTTCTTTGCTGATGACCAATGGCGTTTTTTCCTTTCCGGTACATTGAACAACGTTCCCACTTATTACTGGGGTACGGGATATCAAGCAGGTAAGGTAGATGATCGCAAAGAAAAATATTGCTCACAGGAATTGCGCTTACAACCCAGAATTCTCTATCGAATTGCTGATTCTACCTATTTAGGCGCTGGCTGGCATTTTTCATCATTACACGCCAAAGATCCCGATAACGGCGCTAAAAAACTTTTCGTAGCGGAAAACGATGGCCGGTCCATATTGAGTTCAGGCGTCAGTGCCTATTTCAGCTATGACACACGGGATTTTCTGCCTAATGCTCATCAAGGACAAGTGCTTGATATTACTTATACCCATTTTTCCCCGGCATTAGGCAGCGACCGTCGGTTTAACACCGTGGATATGCAATACAGCACCTATTATCAATTAGATGAAAAATCTGTACTGGCATTTGATAGTTATGGTCGTTTCACTGACGGCCAGGTGCCCTGGAATATGCTGTCAATGTTAGGTAATGGCAACCGGATGCGCGGATATTATGAAGGTAGATACCGGGACAAAAATGTTATCAGCACTCAATTAGAATATCGGCGCAAATTGGACTGGCGGCACGGATTCGTCTTATGGGCTGGGGCTGGCACCCTAAGTCATTACGCAGAAGATATTGGTTCAAAAAACTGGTTACCCACAGTTGGCGCTGGCTATCGTTTTGAATTTAAACCTAAAATGAATGTCAGACTGGACTTTGGCGTCGGTAAAAAAAGCAATGGATTTTATTTTCAGGTGGGAGAGGCGTTTTGAAATTGCGTTTATGGATTGCTGCTTTAACGTTAGTTGCAGGATGCCAGGGAACTTTTTCTTCAATCGCACCAGTACAACCTGACTTAAATAGTGAAACAACCGCCGAAGCCACCCGTGCATGGCCGGTTCTTGCTCCGATTCCCTCACCCGAAGGATTAAGAGCTTGCTGCGCTTTTGGCTATAATTTAAAAACTGAATTACTGACCATTCCAGTCCCTTTTTACCACATAAGTAATGTGTTAGATGCCGATAATCTTGGGGCACATAATTATAACAACAGTTTTTTTGGTACCGTTGCTTCATTAACCGGGCTCAGTAATGAAAAAGTAGGGATGATATATACCCGCCGGGGCGGATTCATTGATATTTCCCATGTACGGGATACCGCTGATAATGCGGTTTTTCTGTTCAGTCAAATCTGGCCCCGTCTTGGAGAAGAGTGGCAAATAGAACTCAGCAACGAATTAGCATCACGCCGTATCCAGTTCTATCAATTCACACCACCAGCAGCGATAGAACAACGTTATACCCTAACTGCTTATCTCGCGGTAAAATTGGCTTTTGAACTTGCTGCATGGCATGAAATCGCCCAATGGTATGGTTATCAGTCTGTACCAGGATTTTCTGAAAAAGTGTCGGCATTTTCCCCGGAAGATCTCTACTCTAATCTACTAGGCGCTCGTCTTTCCCTCTCTTTGATACTGGCAGGACAAGTGCCGTCAATGAAGCAATACCGTCTATCAATGCAAGCCATTCTGCCTCCAGCACTGCGTGAACTGGAAGCCTTATCCCCTGATGAAACGCGGAAAATGTTTGAACAGATTGATGGTATCTGGTGGGACAGCAAACGCCGTATACCCGATAAACGTTTAATCCTTCAACGCGATTTCCATACTCACAGTGATCGCACACCTAATATGGTGCCGACAGAACAGCAATTTCCACTTAGGCTCACCCTGCCGCAACAATATATTGGCTACAAATTATCTGAATTGGCCGAACTACAATTGTGGCCCAGTCGCCAAATGAAAGATCTTCCTGTACCAGAAAGTTACTGGATTGCGCTTGATTTTCCACAATTGGCAGAAAAAGCGAAAGAACAACAAGAGAATTATTGATTCACATATTTTTGATGAAAGAATGAATATAACATCATGAGTTAAAAAATATAGGATATTTCAGATTACTATTTCTCAAATAATAATCCCATTAAAATATCATCAATCATTATTTACTATTTACGCAATGTTACATCACAATATAAAATCAACATTATCTATAATAAAACCAAACTATGCTGACTGTACTTAAATTAAATCAAACAGGGAAAATACACATCACCAAGGCATTATTTCACCGGATAAAAAAAATCGTATTGAAATATTTACAAAGATAAAAAATCAATAAATAACTGATATAAAATAATTAATATTACATAACATCTAAAAAATAAATCAAAAAGTCACAAAAACATTAACCAATCCAAAAGACCAAAAAAGAAATAAAATCTCAAAAAGACGAAAAAATTAGAGAATAATTTCTAATTATACTCATAAACTGTGTATTTAACTTATTTTTATCGAAAAAATAGACATTCACTCTTAATTTAACTTAAATAACAAAAATCCCTTCTTAAATAGGTTTAATCGTCTATAATATATGTTTTCAAGTTATAAATATGTATAAACAATATCATCTTTATCTAAATAGATAAAATAAGAACTTACATTGTAAATTATTAGAATTATTAAACCAAAGCTCAAGTTACTAAACTATTTTCAACTATATAATATGTTGATTTTTATTTTAAATTTAAAATATTAATCAATTTAATAGATAAAAAACAATATTGTTTTGTTAATTTATTTGATGTATCGGGGGATTCAGGGCCCCTATCTTTACCCCCTGATAAAACCAATTAAGATGTCCCTACTCCTGGAGAGGAAAAATGAATAAACTCGCGTTATCAACCACCGCCGCCCTTATTTTTGCCTCAGGTTCTGCTGTTGCAGCCGATAATGCTGCTGGCGGTACACTACATTTCTCTGGTGCAGTCACTGATGCTACTTGTACTATTAATGGTGGCGCTTCAGCCAACCTGTCAATTATATTGGAACCTATCTCAGTCACTCAAGCCGGACAAAAAGAAGGCTTAATTGATTCTGGTAAGAAGGCATTTTCACTGGAATTTTCTAACTGCCAATCCAAAGCTGTTGGTTTTGACCCAGCAACCTCTATGTTAAAAATCCAGTTCACATCATCAAATACCATTGCTAACGATGGTAAATACCTGGTCAACCAAGAGCTCAATGCAAACGGCAAGCCGAAAAACGTAGGTATCGCTATTGTTAAACACAGCGAAGAACACGCCCCTATTATGCTGAATAAGGCGTTTGATACAGGAATCAAGGGCTCTACGGCAGCACCCGAAATTGTCGATTTCTATGCGAAATATTACAAAGTAGGTACTGCTGATGCAGATCCAGGTAAAGTAGTAACGATGGTTACTTATCACGTTACTTATCTATAATTATTTACTACAATAAATAAAGCCTATTTAAATAAATAGGCTTATTTAATTTGGCAAAAATAACGTTATGAAGAAATTATTTTTAGCTATATTATTAGGGATGACGACTTTATCTGCTCATGCCAACATCGTTATTAACACAACACGTGTTATTTATCCATCCAGTAATAAAGAGGTATCGGTTCAATTATTAAATGCAGGGGATCAACCCTCCCTAGTACAATCCTGGATAGATGATGGTGATCCTAATTCAACACCTGAAACAGCTAAAGTCCCCTTTTTACTCACCCCTCCAGTCGTCAAAATTGATGGCAATAATGGGCAGCAATTAAGAATTAAGCACATCAACAGCAATCTACCGACTGATCGTGAATCTCTGTTTTATTTAAATGTTCTGGATATTCCCCCCGTTGCAGAAAATATTGGTGACAAAAACGTCATGCAGATTGCTATTCGTACCCGGATCAAATTTTTCTACCGGCCTGATAAGCTTTCTATTTTACCGAAACAGCTCCAACAACATATTGTATTAAAACGTGAGGGTGGCCAACTAAAATTGGAGAATTCATCACCCTATTTCGTGAATATCGTCGGCCTTAAATCTTCCGATACTCAACCTAACTTACTCAATGAAGGAACAATTATAAAACCGTTCTCCTCTCATTCATTCAGTACCAATGAAAAAGTAAAAGTTGGAGACAAATTAACTCTGGCTATTATTGACGATTTTGGTGCTATAAATAAATTAACTTTACTACTTCAATAGTGATATTACTGGCATAGCATAGAACATGATAAGACAAAAAGTTAGTCCGTTAGCTCTGATAATAGGTGCCTTGCTGTATACAGGTTGTTTATGCTATGCCGCAACATTTAATACTGATTTTCTCGCCGGTGAATCTGCAAAAGCAGATTTATCCCGATTTTACTCCACCTCAGAACTGCCCGCTGGCCGTTACGATATTGATATATATCTGAATAATGACTGGAAAGGAAGATTTGATATTAATATCCAGAATGATGGTAAAGATATTTACTTATTTAATGAAGATCTTTCTAGATTAGGTATAAAAATTGATAAAAACCAATTATCAGAATCAAATTTATCCAAAGATGAAATTCTTCTTACTAAAATAATATATGAAGGAACCGCTAATCTCGATGTTCCTAAACTCAGTCTACATCTTGTGGTCCCGCAGGCGTATGTCAAAAACGAGCTAAAAGGCTATATTGATCCTGCATTCTGGGACAGAGGTATCCCCGGCGCTATGCTGTCCTATAATGCCAACTATTACCATACTCAAAATAGGAATAAACAAAACCGCGACCATGAAAATGAAGATAATGTTTACGTGTCGCTTAATAGCGGTTTAAATCTATTTGGCTGGCAATTACGTGATCAATCCTCTTATCACTACACACGTTCAAATGGTGATAAATGGAGTAATAATACCCGTTATCTGCAACGGGGAATTTCATCAATTAATTCAGAATTTCGCATTGGCGATAGCTATACATCCAGCGATTTATTCGACTCTTTCCGTTTTCGAGGTATCAATCTGAAAACAGATATGCGCATGTACCCCGATGCCTGGCAAGGATTTTCCCCTATCGTCAGGGGAGTTGCGCAAACTAACGCTCTGGTAAAAATCACCCAAAATAATGTTGTTATTTATCAAGGTAATGTGCCACCGGGACCGTTTGCCATTGATACTATTTTACCAACAGGTTCAGGTGGTGATTTGCTAGTTGAAGTGACGGAAGCAGACGGACGTGCTAATAGTTTTACCGTCCCCTTTTCATCCGTTCCTAATATGATGAAAGAAGGTCTTGGCAAATATGATATCAGTGCAGGCAAAACACATATTGCCAACAGTCGTTATAAACCAAACTTTTTTCAAGCCAGCTATCAATATGGTTTTAATAATGTCCTGACCGGTTATACAGGCACCATTATCAGTAAAGATTATTATTCACTACTGTTGGGTAGTGGCTTTAATCTACCCATTGGCGCTGTCTCAATTGATGTTTCACAGTCCAGCGCCAAATTTGATAATAACCCAACCATGAAAGGTCAAAGCTACAAATTGGCTTATAGTCGCTATATTCCACAAACAAAAACAAATTTTTCGCTGGCGGCTTATCGCTATTCAACTAAAAATTATCTCACCTTAATCGATGCAATTGATCTACATGACTGGATAAGCAACGGCTATAACCAACAATACTATTCCCATCAAAAAAATACCTTTAATATCAATTTAAATCAGAATCTTGGTAGTGGTGCTGGTTCACTTTTTCTCTCGGGAACATTCCGTGATTACTGGGGAACCCAGAATAAAAGCAGAGAATATCAAATGGGGTATTCCAACAGTCTGGGTAAAGTCAATTACTCCCTGACAGCAAGCCGTGTCCGATACAATATCAATGAAACAGAAAGTAAAGAGGAACAGCGTTACTATCTAATGCTATCTATTCCTTTTGAGTTGTTTGGTTACCCCGCTTATTTGACCAACAATATCTCAGTCAATGAAAGCCACTATGACAACAGTAACGTAGGATTAAGCGGAAGCGCAGGCCCAAGCAACCGTTTGAATTACCACTTCAACATTTCAGATCAGAAAAGCGGTTCGACAACAACCAGTGCAAATTTGACCTATAAAACATCCGTTTCCACATTGAGTAGTTCTTATAGCCAATCCACGGAATACCGCCAAATGGGGCTTGGCGCAATCGGCAGTTTAGTTGCTTATCAAGGCGGCATTCTGGCTGCTAATCAGGTTGGGGAAACTTTCGCCATCATTGACGCGCCGGGCACGGCAAACGCTTCTGTGAATGGAGATAAAAGCATGGTGACAAACAACAGCGGTAAGTTGCTGATACCTTATCTTTCTCCTTACCGTAAAAACGCCATCATGCTAGATACCAGTGAAGTATCAGAAGATGCCGCTGAACTTATCGGTAATATCCGAGATGTTGCGCCATATTCCGGTGCGATTACCCACATCGGATTTAAAACAGACCAGCGGAAAACGTTTGTTTTCTATGCCGCCCAGGCTGATGGTAAACCTTTACCTTTCGGGACTGAAATTGTCGATTCAGAAGGTAACAGCTTAGGATACGTTGGTCAGGGCAGCATGGTTTTCCTGCGAGCAGAAAAATTACCACAACAAATTTATATCCGCATCGGTCAGCTAGGCGAAAAGAGTTGCACAATAAACGATCCACAGCCTGAAATGGGCTCAACCGCCAATATTTGCCGTTAAGGGAGAAGAATAATGAAACTTAAACCATTGTATCTGGCGGCCATAATCAGTCTAAGCAGCAACATAGCCTATGCAGACTGCCAACCTAAATATGCAATAACAGCACCGGCAATCACTGTTGATATGACAGATCACCTCACCCTAAACAGTAATGCAACCTGGACACTCAACACCCAATATTCTGGCTATTTTACATGCACAAGAAATTCATTATGGAAACAAAACTCTGTTGCTAACGGTTCACCTTTTACCAAAAACAAAGTTGTTTTAGGATTCAATGGCGGCAAAGATTATGCCGAAGTGACTGTCACGAATCTTTCTCCTAGCAACAGTATTAATCTGGGAAACAGTAACGACACATACCCTGCCAGCAAATTGCAAGCCCAATTTACGCTTAATGTAAAGCTACTGGGTGGCAGACCCGGTGGTAGTAATATTCATGTCTTTTCCGGCAATTCTGCAACATTAAAAACTGCTGTAATTGCTATGGATACCACCAACTTAGGAATCCTTGATGCCATTCTCCGTTTCGCTACCGATTTCCTGACCTTTATTCTTACCTGGGAGTGGCCGACGCATTCTGAAGATATCTATTACCAGCCCGTTACGATGATTTTTAATCACAGAGATACAACTTGTCACTTCTTAAATGCTGGGTTAACAGTGAATCTACCAAAAGTCAACCGCATTAGATTGCTTAACGGAATAGATAAAGGCGAAACCCCTTTTACCCTGAACTTTGAATGCAAATATCTCCAAAACGGTAAAACTTCACGCTCAGTTAAAGCTTACCTAAGCAGCAATAATCTGCTGCCAAATGACAATCAAACCTTAATTGATAGCAAAGCCGGTGCCGCTCAAGGTGTTGGTATCCGTGTCTCTCAGACAAGTGATTCATCGCCGATAACTTTCAGTGCCTCGCCATCCTCATCCCGCGGCGCAACACTGCTATTCAGCAAAAACTCCGGCAATGTCATTGATAAAAACTTTTCCATCGACCTTAATGCTTACTATCACGTTTATGATCCGCAAAACATCATAGCAGGGGACCTGAAAGCAACTTCTGTGCTGAACTTTGAATACAATTAATCAAGAGGAAAATTAACCAAGAGGCAAAGGAGATGTCTCTTATTTTCCCTTTCCGAATTAAAAATTTATGTTTCAATAAGTAATAATTTGTAATAAAGTGTTTCTGTAGAAAAATTCATTTACATTTATAATCCACCCTGAGTTGACGTAACATAATGATAATCCTAATATTAAGTAATCACGCACACTCAACTAATTTCTTAATAAAATAGTGTAACTCTACGAAAAATAGAAAAAACATACTTAAACTTATCAATAAAATTAAAAAAAACAACATCAAAAACAATATATTCCAGCCTTATTAAAGAATAAATAGAAACAACAACCAGTCAAAAATAAAAATATATCTCAAGAAAAACACTACAAAGAAAAATTATAAAAACAGAAAGACACAATATATAAAAACATCCAATCACATTGATTGACAATAAAAATAATCAATTAAAAATCAATAACATAAATAAATGTAAAATGAAAACCTTATATATTAATATAATTTAACGCAATGTAAAAACGTAATAAAAAAATTTAACCTAACATAATAAAAAAAATAACTTTTACTCCCCAAAACCACCTTTAATATAAAAATATAAAGATAAATGTTTATAATTATCAACAAATAAATTATTAAAATTTTTTTATCCTTATATACATCTTCATTATTATATTTTTACAATATCACCTGAAGTAAATATTTGTAACACATTGTTACTTATTTTAACTTAACATTTAGAACCATATCGAATATCCTGCACCGCACCAATGACAATGGATACATTAGAAAATTAGCTCAAGCCTGACAGAGACGACTGAATTTTAACTCACAGAGGAAAAAGACCATATCGGTAACTGGTCACCTTTTTATGAAAATGATAATTATTCTTATAACGGCAATATTAATATCAATCAGTTTACTACTCGCCGCGGTGTTCTTACGATTGGCTGTACTATAATTAACAGTAATAAAACTAAGTTCAATCACTTTCGATATTATACTAACTAGTTTACAAATCATTTTTCTTTTGAAAAAGCAACTTACAGACACAAAATTAACTCAAAAATCATGATTATATCTGATGGATAACTCACCCAGAACAGGTAATATTTTGTACACGAATAGCACATAACCATATATAAATTAATAAAAAACCACAGAACAAATGAGCAAAATAATAATTTTTATTACAGAAAATATATTTATGAATCGCTAATAACTCTGGCTATGCTGGATTTATTTTGCTAACATCAGCTTGTTTTTTATTCAGAGCAAACGAGGAAAAGCAATGCCCTCTCAAACGATGAGGACAACTGCCATCTTCGCTTTCTTTATCTCACTATTGTTTTCCGCTTTTAGTCATGCCTCAACCAGCACCGCTAAAAGCATAGAGTATTCTCACAATGACATGCAAAGCAGTTTGCCAGATTTGCGAAAATACCCTTCGGGCACCCTACGTAAGAAAGCGTTTTTAAATGTTGTTGTCCCTGTGATTGATCAACACAATCAACAAATTATGCAGGAACGGAAATGGCTATTGGAGCACCAAAATGCCAAGCATTGGTCCATACAGGATATCAAGCGCCTGCAACAAATTTGTAAAAACTACAACGTGAGCTGTAGCAGCTCGCCTAAAAAAGTTAATTGGAGCAAGCTACTAAGTCGTGTTGATATTATCCCAACCCATTTTGTTGCCACTCAGGCCGCAACAGAATCTGGCTGGGGAACATCTAAGCTTGCACAACAGAATAACAACTTGTTTGGTATGCGTTGCGGTAACAACTGTAAGAAAACCCAAGGTAAAATAAAAGGTTATTTCTCCTACTCGACCATCAATGATTCTGTCGAAGCCTATATGAAAAATATGAATACTCATAACGCTTATGAATCATTGCGTGTTTCACGCGCCAAGCAGAGAAGCCTTCAAGAATCACTAAATACCAGCAAATTGATTGATAATCTTGAAGGGTATTCACAATTGGGTTCGACTTACAACAGTTATCTGCATAAAGTATTTAACAGCAATAAAGGGCTTATTACTCAGGCGCAGAAGTTAGCCAAAAACGACCATGACTAAGGGCCTAAATAAGTCATTAGCATGAATATCTTCTGTTTGAATATCTTGTGCTAAGTACCAATATCATCCGTTACCATAACCCACTATGGAACGGATGATTTTCTTATGTCCATCGGTTTGTTCTTTTCATTGATAGAATGTTTAGATCAAATACTATAATATCACCCAATATTAACCTATATTAAGATAAAATGATTGACCAGAGTTTAATATGAATTTCTTTTCTTTTGAGTTTCTTGGTTCCTTTGTTGCTTTCTTTCTCTTGTATTGGATGCTACAAAAAAATGCGAAAGCACAAAACTATCTACTGATAATCGCAAGTTATCTGTTTGTCTTTTCCTTTAATCCTCTTTT
The DNA here is from genome assembly GCF_002968995.1 of Photorhabdus hindustanensis. Taxonomy (NCBI): domain Bacteria; kingdom Pseudomonadati; phylum Pseudomonadota; class Gammaproteobacteria; order Enterobacterales; family Morganellaceae; genus Photorhabdus; species Photorhabdus hindustanensis. The sequence continues at coordinate 2,790 of NZ_PUWT01000047.1, read as the reverse complement.
CACCGGCATCCTATTTGGCTATACGCTATTTATTTATCTTTTAACAAACATAGCCAGCAAATTTCTATCCAATCGCATCACATTTACTATCCTGACGATAGGTATTCTGGGATGTTTTACGCTATTCAAATATTATTCTTTCTTTCAGGAAAGTCTCCAACAAGCGTTTGCCGAATTTGGCTTGTCCATAGATTTACCTGTACTGACACTACTCGTCCCTTTGGGTTTATCTTTCTATGCATTTCATTCCATCAGCTATGTCGTTGCTGTCGCAAGAAAAGAGATGCCCAAAGCATCATTTCCTGATGTCGCCTTATACCTATGCTTTTTTCCAAGTATTGTTGCCGGACCAATCAACCGAGCTAAGAATTTCCTGCCTCAAATCCAGATTTCATCAAGAGTAATCATTGAACCATCAAGATCCATATTACTGATTGCACTGGCGATAATTAAGCTATTCTTATTCAGCTCTTATTTATCTGAAAATTATGTCAATCCAGTTTTTGATGATCCTACCAGCTACAATACGGGGCAAATACTGGTTGGTATCTATGCCTATGCATGGCATATCTATTTTAATTTTTCTGGTTATACCAACCTTGTTACTGGATTAGCACTACTCCTTGGTTTCAGGGTACCTAAAAACTTTAATTCCCCTTATCTGGCTGAAAACTTACAAGCCTTCTGGCGCCGTTGGCATATCAGTTTGTCTGAATTTATTCGTGATTATGTCTATATTCCTTTAGGTGGTAATAAGAAAGGATTTATACGTAAAAATCTTAATTTGTTTGTCGCTATGGTAATCTCTGGATTATGGCATGGAGCCGGAATTAACTTCATTATCTGGGGAGCTATTCATGGATTGGGATTAATAATCCTCAATGTCAAATACCAGTTATTTCCCCCAATAGACAAAAAAAATCGAAATATTTCCCGAAACCCAGTCAGCTCATTTTTATCAAGAATCATCACTTTCCACTTTGTCTGTCTGGCATGGGTTTTCTTCCGCTGTCCTACTCTTGATGATGCACTAGTATTATTAAATCAATTGATATCATCAGGTTTATTTCACTCAATAATAGCCAACAGTGGGTTGTTATTGATGTTCTGGGGATTCTTTATTATCTACCCGTGGCTAATTAATCTAAAAATAATGGTTGAGAAAATGCATTCTAATATTTCATGGATATATTACCCAATACCATTAGCAATTATTTTGACTTTAGTATTTATGCTCTCACCACAAGGAATACCAGGATTCATTTATGCCAATTTCTGAATTCAAATCTAATTTAAAGACAGTAGGGCAAGTCACATTTACCGTAATATTAACTAGCCTACTGTTAATCTGGCTAAATCATCGTTCACTGGATAGATTCTGGCAACAAGAATACCATCAGCAAAGCCTTTGGGCTACTTTACAAGGTCATCCGTTCTGGGATTTCGGTGATAATCTGGAGCAAGGCGTACTCGCTGCGGGGGAAGCTTTCATATTACATACTACCGGCAATAATAGTGGCAATCATCAGCAAACTTCCCAGGAAGCTGATATCACACTGCCTGCGGATTTTCAGATTGGACTCAAGCTCCTGAGTGGTTATCCCTCTCCTGTTACAAATCTGCCTGCAACTTTTCCTGAGTTATTACAGAAATCTTCCCATACTCATCCTGTTAATTCACCAATACCTCATGATTTAAGGAATAATATTTCCCCCAGTGCGGTTATCGGTAAAACCAACGTGACACTGGCCGCCAAAGATAAAGTGCTGTTTGCCGGAGATTCAATGATGCAGGGTATCGCTCCCCATCTGAAACGTCGGCTCTACCGGGATTACAGTATTTCAAGTATTAATCTCAGCAAACAAAGTACTGGACTCGCTTACCCCAATTTTTTTAACTGGCCGGAAACTATCAACAAAACACTGGAAGCCAACCGCGATATCAAGTTAGTTGTTATTTTTTTGGGGCCAAATGATCCCTGGGATATGCCAACAAAACATGGAAACATCTACCTGAAATTCGCCAGCCCCGATTGGGAAAACCTCTATCGCCAACGTATCGACATGATACTTACCGAAACACGTAGCCACGGCGCTGATATTATCTGGGTTGGTCCTCCCAATATGCGACAGAAAAAACTTTCCACCAGCATGGAATATCTGAGATCCTTGTATCGATCGGAAGTCACGAAAGCTGGGGAAATCTACGTTTCTGTTAATGATATTTTTAAATACCATGCAAATGATTATTCCGATTATATTGGCGATAATAGTAACAAAATTAAACTCAGAAGTGGTGATGGCATACACTTTAGCTTAAAAGGCCAGCAAGCTATCTCAGACAACATATTTTCATTGATTAAATTTATTCAGGAACCAGCCAAACAAAATGGAACCAAGCAAAATGAAAATAGTTAAACAACTCCGTCGGCGATACCAATCTGCTGGCATTAGTCTGGTCATCACACTCTCTTTAAGTTTGATATCGTGCCATAAACAAATGCCAACACAACAACCGGCAAAAGAAAATCAACAGCTAATAGACTTCGGTGAACCAAATTTAGCCTTACTGGCGAATAAACTGCATAACAGTCACCATAATCAACTGCATTTTGTTCAGATAGGCGATTCCCATACCGCTGCTGATTTTTTTACCGGCAAGCTTCGCTCTTTATTGCAACAACGTTTTGGCGATGCAGGGATTGGTTTTGTTAGCCCAATTAATGTACCTGGCCAACGTAACGCTATGGTCAGTATGACCGGTAATACACAGCAATGGAAACTCACTACC
>NZ_PUWT01000046.1:0-4599 GCF_002968995.1 Photorhabdus hindustanensis | reverse complement strand
TGCCAATAATGACAAACAACTGATTATCCCGCAGTTCCTGACGATAAACGGCCTGAACAACTACTTCGTCAAACAGGACGACCAGCTCATCGACCTCACCGTCATGGACAGCTGGGTCCTGAACCTGTCGCACAACGTGCAGTACAGCGACACGGACCGCAAAGAAATCCAGCGACAAATCACCGAGCAGTACCTGGGGGACTACACGGCCACCTGGCGCGCGGCCATGAACAACCTGGATATTCGTGATTTTACCGATATCCCGCAGGCCATCAGCGCCCTTGAACAGGTTATCAGCGGCGAACAGCCCATCAGCCGCGCCCTGCAAATCCTCAGCGACAACACCCGTCTGCCGGAGATTGACGAGACGCTGCCGGCCAAAGCCCAGCAGCCGTTACGTGATACCCCGGATTACCGCCTGCGGGCGCGTATTCACCGGGAGTTCGCGCCGGAAACCGCCGTGCTGGTGGAGTATGGTGACAAAAACAGTACCTTACAGGAGGTTTATCAGAAACTGGTGGAACTGCACCGTTACCTGCTGAGCATTCAGAATGCCCCGGTACCGGGTAAAGCCGCCCTGAGCGCCGTGCGGCAGCGGCTTGAGCAGCATAACAGCGACCCGATTTTCGAAGTGCAGCAGCTGGCGAAAAACCTGCCGGCGCCGCTCAACCGCTGGGTCGGCGAACTGGCCGGACAGGCATGGCGGGTGGTGATGAGGGAAGCCATCAGCTCGCTGGAAATCGAATGGCGCGACACCGTGGTCAGACAGTACCAGACCTATCTGGCCGGCCGCTATCCGTTCAACCCGGAAGCCACTCAGGACGTGCCGCTCAGTGAGTTCGAGCGGTTCTTCCGGCCCGGCGGCACGCTGGATGCCTTCTATCAGCAGAACCTGAAACCGTTTGTGGAAAACAACCTGACCCACAGCGCTGACGGCCAGCAACTTATCCGCCAGGATGTACTGGAACAACTGAAACTGGCCGACCGTATCCGCGACACCTTCTTCTCGCCGCAAAACGGTCTGGGCACCCAGTTCGCCATTGAGCCCCTCAGCCTGACCGGCAATAAACGCCGCAGCCTGCTCAATCTCGACGGCCAGCTGCTCGATTATGCTCACGGCCGCGGCAGCATTGTACACCTCATCTGGCCCAACTCGATGCGGGCCGGGGTGGAAAGCCAGCTCACGCTGATACCGGACGCCAGCGGCAAATCCCCGCGCGCCATCAGCTTCACCGGCCCGTGGGCTCAGCTGCGCCTGATTAACAGCGGCAAACTGACTAACGTGCGTCAGGATGCGTTTGATGTGCGGTTCACGGTGGACGGGGGCGACATGACCTACCGTATCTACGTGGATGAATCCGACAACCCGTTTGCCGGCGGCCTGTTCAGCCAGTTCAGACTGCCTGACACGTTGTATTAATGGCAAATTTTATTCATTGCAAAATAGAAACCCACCCTGTCCTCCGCGCCGACGGAGGCAGGTGAAAGGATGAACGGCCATGAGTGAACACCCTGAAAACCTGATTATCCGCGCCGGCAGTAACCCGATGAATCTGCCGGCGTTCACGGCAATACGCGAGGAAATCAATAAAATCAACCACCCGTCTCAGCCGGCAGTGAACTGGCCGCTTATCGAATCCCTGGCCCTGACGCTGTTTCGCACCCACGGCGTCGATTTGCAGAGCGCGATTTACTACACCCTGGCCCGGATGCAGCTCAGCGGCCTGGCGGGGTTTACCGAAGGCTGTGAACTGCTGGCCGGGGTGATGGTCAGCCAGTGGGATGCACTGTGGCCCCCGCAGCCGGCGGTCCGCACTGAGATGCTGGACTGGTTTAACACCCGCAGCGGCAACGCGTTACGCCAGCACGACTATACCCCCCGTGACCTGCGGATGATTTACCGGGCCGAGCGGGCCTTACAACTGATAGTCGACCGGCTCCAGCAGTCCGACCTGAAACGCCTGCCAAAAGTCGAAAACCTGTTGTGGTTCTTCCAGAACACCGCCAAAAAACTGGAACAGACCCGCATCCTGCCCAAACCCGCCGCCAAACCCGTGCAGATGCCGCCGCTGGTTTACCTGGCCAACACAACCGAGCCGGCGCCATCGGAACCGGACACTGACGACGACGCGGGATACGACCACAGTCAGCCTAAAGTCCAGGTCCGTTTCCCTGAACCGCCCCCGCGGCCGATGAGCGCACTACAGGGGTTTGGCCTGGGTCTCTTACTGGGCGTGTTTGTCCTGACCGGCAGCTGGCTGGGACTTTACCGGCCGCTGCAACAGCAGCTCACCGCCCTGACTGACACCCCGGACGGAGCCAGACTGGCCTGGCTGTACCACCCCGACCTGCCAACCTATGCCCAGCAGTTAACCCGGTTAGCGGATACCTCCCCGCTGGCAGTGCTGCAACAGGCTGAGCAGCTGACCGGGATGGCACAAAAAACCTGGCCGCAGGACAGCCGGCAGCAGCGTGAAACGCAGCGCTGGCAGCAGTTACAGACCATCCGGCTGGAAAATGCGCCGGTCTCCGGCAGCTGGCAGCAGACCCGGCATCAGCTCCAGTTACTGGCGGACAACATCCTGGCGCAGGAGCGCAACCGGGGCAGTCTCACCCTCTCTTACCTGAAAACGGCGATTTACCAAATCCAGCACAGCCACAACCGTGACCTCCCGCTGGAAGAGCTGCTGCGCCAGCTTTCCGCCGCCGTCGAGCAGGGACAGCCCGTCTCACCGGCGCTGATAAAAAAAGACCGACGACCGGTTTAACGCCCTGCTCAGCCAGTATTACGCGTTGCAGAAAGCCGCCGGGCTGACCGCGCTCCCCGGGCAACCCCGCCCGTAAATTCAGAGAAGGAATCCCCCTATGTCATTCCAGAAAAAAACCGCCGCCGCCGGCAACCTCGCCCGGCACCTCGCTGACCGGCTGAGTCCCCAAAGCGCCGGCGGCTTACAGTTTACCCTCACCGCCGGCGGACTGCCGCCGCACACCTTCGTGGTGGCCGGCTTTACCCTGCGCGAGGCCCTCTCCACCCCGTTCACGCTGACGGTCAGTTTAGCCAGTGCCGACCCGGCGATTGATTTCACCGCCGTCCTCGACAAAAGCGCCACCCTGACCATCCTGCGCGAAGGCAAAGTCGAGCGTACCGTCACCGGCATGGTCGCCAGCTTTGTCCAGGGCAATACCGGCAAACATCAGACCCGCTATGACATGACCATCCGGCCCGATATGTGGCGCGCCACCCTGCGCCAGAATGCCCGGATTTTTCAGCAGCAGGATATCAAAACCATCATCACCACCCTGCTCAAAGAGAACGGCGTCCGCGATGTGGCGTTCAGTCTGCGCAATCCCCACCCGGAACGGGAGTTCTGCGTCCAGTACCGCGAAACCGATTTTGAATTCCTGCAACGGCTCACCGCCGAAGAAGGGATTTTTTACTTCTTTGAGTTCACCGGCAATAAAAACACCCTGGTGTTTGCCGACGATGCGGGCTCTGTCGTCACAGGCCCGGTGCTGCCCTATCACCCCGAAGACGCCGAACAGGCCCAGCAACTGTGCATTACCCGGCTGACCCGCCAGGCGCAGGTACGGCCGGCGGTGGTCGAGCTCAAAGATTACACCTTCAAAAACCCGGCCTGGGCGGCGGAGTTCCGTCATCAGATGCGGGAACAGGACCTCCAGCATACCGGGTACGAACACTTCGATTTTCCCGGCCGCTTCAAAGACGAACAGCACGGCGCGGATTTCACCCGCTACCGGCTGGAAGCCCTGCGCAACAACGCCCTGACCGGCGACGGGGAAAGTAACGCCGCCACCATGCAGCCCGGCGTGCTGTTCACCCTGACTCACCATCCCCGGAATGACCTCAACCGGCTCTGGCAGCTGGTCTGCGTCACCCACCGGGGCAGCCAGCCGCAGGCGCTGGAGCAGACCGCCGGGGAGAGCGGCACCACCCTGAGCAACGACTTCACCTTCATTCCCTACAATCAGCACTGGCGCCCGGCCCCGTTACCCAAACCGGCGATGGAGGGCCCGCAGATTGCCAAAGTGGTGGGCCCGGCCGGCGAAGAAATCTACTGTGACCCGTACGGCCGTATCCGCCTGCAATTCCTCTGGGACCGCTACGGCCAGAGTAATGACCACAGCTCCTGCTGGATACGGGTCACCCAGCCCTGGGCCGGTCAGGGCTGGGGCATGCTGGCGATACCGCGTATCGGTCAGGAAGTGGTGGTGGATTTTCTTAACGGCGACCCGGACCAGCCGATTGTCACCGGGCGCACCTACCATGCCAGCAACCTCCCGCCAGGGGACCTGCTCGGCAGCAAAACCCAGATGACCTTCCGCTCCAAAACCCATAAAGGGGAAGGCTACAACGAGCTGCGCTTCGAGGATGCCAAAGGCAGTGAAGAGCTGGCGCTGCATGCCCAGCGGGACATGAACACCGTGGTACTCAATAACCGCGAAACCCGGGTCATGAACAACCATACCGAAAGCATCGGCCATAATCAGATGCTTTCGGTCAGAAACGACCGCCACAAAGAGGTGACAGGCAATGAAGTCAGCGCTATCACCGGCCTGCGTCAAATCACGGTCGAAAAA
>NZ_PUWT01000045.1:0-9711 GCF_002968995.1 Photorhabdus hindustanensis | reverse complement strand
GAACAGTTGGCTTTTAATCAATGGGTTGCAGGTTCGAGCCGAGCGAAGCGAGACAACAGCGCGTAAGCGCTGGCCCGAAGGGCGAGGCCACAGGCCGAGTCATCCTGCACGACCCACCATCTTGAAACTTCATTCAAAAACAAATCCCTCAGATAAGTCGTTAGCTCAGTCGGTAGAACAGTTGGCTTTTAATCAATGGGTTGCAGGTTCGAGCCGAGCGAAGCGAGACAACAGCGCGTAAGCGCTGGCCCGAAGGGCGAGGCCACAGGCCGAGTCATCCTGCACGACCCACCATCTTGAAACTTCATTCAAAAACAAATCCCTCAGATAAGTCGTTAGCTCAGTCGGTAGAGCAGTTGACTTTTAATCAATGGGTCGCAGGTTCGAGCCGAGCGAAGCGAGACAACAGCGCGAGAGCGCTGGCCCGAAGGGCGAGGCCACAGGCCGAGTCATCCTGCACGACCCACCATCTTAAAGCTTCGTTCAAAACTAATTCCCTAGATGGGTCGTTAGCTCAGTCGGTAGAGCAGTTGACTTTTAATCAATGGGTTGCAGGTTCGAGCCGAGCGAAGCGAGACAACAGTGCGAGAGCGCTGGCCCGAAGGGCGAGGCCACAGGCCGAGTCATCCTGCACGACCCACCATCTTGAAACTTCATTCAAAAACAAATCCCTCAGCTAAGTCGTTAGCTCAGTCGGTAGAACAGTTGACTTTTAATCAATGGGTCGCAGGTTCGAGCCGAGCGAAGCGGGATAACAACATGTAATTGCAAAGCCCACAATAAATTGTTTAAAAGAATACGAACTTATTTACTTGCAGGGTAATTATGTTGCACTTACTATTCGAAACTATCATATTATTCTATAAGTAATATATTCATTACTGTAGAAAACCTCTGACAATTCATTCCAAATATAGTCTAATTTGAATAATTAACAATGAAACATTCTTACATCTTAAATGATTAACAATTCTATGTAATTAATAGTAATAAATAACCAAAAGTTTTGAAATTAAAAACATATCTATTACTTTAAAATTAAACGTTTAAACGACATTCATCATTATTTCATTTCCAAAAGTATACCAATGTATAGCTCATAATTAACCTGTCTGATTTTAATGCTGGCATTTAATATGCTCCAGAAAACATTCTTCCTACTAATCATTTAATACTGATATGACCATGAGGTTATCTTATTATTTTTACGTCACTGATAAAGTTCAATATTTAACTACTCGGAGTAAATGCTAATTTAAATTTTACCGATAAGGTCACCTGCTATATAAGCAGTAAAATAACCGTAATAATAAGGAAACAATAAAATGGCACGAGTATATATAAACCCTAATCAGACTCTTGATGTTTATAAGAATGGCAGTATATTAGTCCCCGCTCATCAACCTCATATAACTATAAAAAACGTTAGTTTAGCGCTAGTTAAAGTGAGTGGCTACTGGGCATCCTTAGTCGGAGATTATACTCTGTATAGTTCTATAGAGATCTACCCCGGAAGAAGTGAAATACTTGTACCGCCTCCTAACCTTATTTACTACTATAAAGTTACAGCTACTAATCTCGCCAGTTATTTAAACGCGGAAATTGAAGTGGAGGTTGGATCGAAGAGTAATTCTTTCTTTTAACCTGAGCCTTCCCTGGGAAAAGTTCTGACATACGTTACGAACAGGCATAGAGGAGATCTCATTGAATTGGTTTGCAATCGGTGGATCACAAACACTCTATGCCTGTCTCATGTTCTGGGGGTTTTTCAGTGATCTCGATTTGTTTTACCAATTGCAGGCTTTAAATCTTTGGCCGTCAATCCAGATTGTTCCATTCTGAATTTGATAGCTTCGATTGGAGCTGGTGGGTCGATAGGATAGTGTTCTGCTTCATAGGCTTCAATCAGTAGAACCATAACTTCCATATGGGCGAATTCAGGTGTGCCGATTTTAGGTTGATTATCAAACAGAGAGGCAACCGTTTTTAATGCTTCTTGATAATCTTGTTCTGTTCTAATGGGTTTAATATTCATTGTTCACTCTGGCTCTACTTTGTTGATAACCGCGTTAACCTGGTAGCTCCATCATATTATTGAAATCTTCCAGTGTCATCACTTTCATTTAGCGACACATTTTCAGATAACTAGCAACTTAAGTGTATCGATAATAATGATAAGCGAGTCTTCTATAAGGATGGGGAATCCTATGATATTCCTGAACATTACCGCTTAGATATTTTTTCCAAATGCCAGAACATTCAGTTTGGAATTTAAAATAGAAAAAGTTACATGATGAAATAGAAAGAATAAAATAAAAATAATTTCCAGATGTTAAATATAAATTTGGAGGGTATATTTTTGATTCAAAAATGTTGAACCATACTCTTTTTATGGACTAGACTTTGATTAGTGTGAATGGCAAGGGAGGCTATTTTTACAATAATTTAATATATTGATTATAAGATAACATTGTTTAATTTAAGGAGAAAGTGCATGAGTCACAAGAATGATTTTAAGGCTTTTTCTATTAGTAATAATGCGAATATAATTAGTCAAGAAATATATGAAGAAAGTAAGGGTTTACTGACTGGATTTCCACCTAATACTATTTCAATCGATTTATTAAATAAAGTTCTTCGCCAGTCATCAATTATATCATCTGTGGTAGCTGATTTTATCGCTACACAATCTAGCGATGATATTCTGGATGATGGTGATATAATTAAACTCACAGCCCAATTAAACAGAGCATTAGAGCAAAAAATCACAGCAGAAGTTCCAAATGCTTCATTAACACAGAAAGGTATTGTTCAGCTTACAGATGTAGTAGGCAATAGTGATACATTGGTTGTCACTCAAAAGCTAGCCCAGGAAATAATAGATTCATTGCGTGAAAATATTAATGACAGAGTGCCCAATAGCCGAAAGGTGAATGGAAAAGCATTGTCTGCTGACATTAGTCTAGAGGCTGAGGATATAGGTGCATATACCAAGGCAGAAGTTAATAATCTAATCAATGCAGTTAATAATATTCCTGTGGGAGCTCCTATTCCCTGGCCTACAGTTATACCGCCAGCGGGGTGGCTGCAATGTAATGGAGCAGAGTTCGATAAAACAGCTTACCCGCAATTAGCGGCAGCGTATCCTACAGGAAAATTACCTGACCTGCGCGGAGAATTTATTCGTGGTTGGGATGATAGCCGAGGTGTTGATAGTGGTCGTATTATTTTAAGCGCACAGACTGACAACACAAAAAGAATACAACTTTCTCAAGGGAATGAGAGAAGAAAATACCTTTCTAATTATCAAGGACCTGTAGATGGATACCAATACCCGCTCGGTAGGGATGTTACAGGCGACGCAACTGTTACATCAATTGCTAACAATACCGGCGGTCACGAAACCCGTCCCCGCAATATTGCATTTAATTACATAGTGAGAGCAACATAATCGCCGAATAAAAATACTCTTTAAAAGCCAAAAATATAAGAAGCCGTTTTGCTTGAATGGAAAAAATATCGGGTATTGCTGAGCAGAACAGATATTTTACAAGCTTCCGATATTGAATGGCTGGATAAACTGAGGTAATAACAAAGCCGGTTAGCCGGCTTTATTTTTTTATCCTGAAAACTAAATCTGTCACTGGTGAGCTATTTCTTTTCTGGCTAACTCAGCTAGAAAAGCAGAGCGGTTTTTGTAGTGTCCGTTTTTTTCAATGTAGCGATCTATGGCAGTTAATAGATTGCCAGGCATAGTTAAATTGAACTTTATGGCTTTTGACTCATATTTCGCTGGATCTAACTCGATGAGGGCAATAACCCCTCCATCTTCAGACAAGCGAGGATCACCGATGTAATCAGAAGAGTTTTTAGGGGCGGGGACATAGCCGCCGTGTTCGATTAAAACTTCCATGTGCTGCGCGAACGCTTTTTCAGCATCCCGAATAGCATCTTCTAAAGTATTACCAGCAAAGAAACAGCTTTCAACATCGGGGAAGTAACCGTCAAACCCATCTTCTGTTTTAAATATAAAGAGTGGATAAATCATAGTATTACCTCTTAATTTGATCATGAGCTTTGCAGAGAAAGGGCGGCATAACTGTGTTCAGCCCTGAAATATTTTGTGCCTGCCGGATAACACCTTTTAATGAGTCTTTTCTTGGGGGTGGTATTGTGATTATTTTTGCAACACCGGGTTTAGTTAGAGTGATATGGCTACCGTCTTGTCTGGCCTTAACTCATCCGTCAGCTATTAGGAGTTTTATTAGCTCTGCACTACCCATAAATCCTCCGTTTGGTTAATGTATGAGTATAATACCTATACATTAATTCTATTATCAATATATTTGTGGGTGTTATACCTACTTTTTATGGGTGTGAAACATGATCAATGTAACAATCAGAGGCCGAAAAGGTGATAACGGACATCCAATTACACTAATTGAAGCTTCAAATATCATTGATAATTGGTTATCAGAAATATATAAAAAGGAGGAAAGGTGTGGTTAGTAAATAACGTCGGTTAGTCCGGCTTTATCTTTTTAGATTTTGAGGTGTACTGGCTAGGGAAACCAGTTAGGATTACGATAGGCTAAGACCCTCACATAAAGTCATCAGAGTAATTCACAAAAGAGGCACTCAGAATTAGATGCTTGTTGTCATTTCGAAAAATTCAACCTTTCGGTCCAATACCCCGTTTCCGTAGTTTCTTACGCTAATTACTTGCGAAACTTTTCTATGAGATGACAGGAATAAGAGAAAAATAATTTTCAGATATTAAATATAAATTGGTGGGATATTTTCGACTCCAAAATATTGAACTGTTTATTACTGCTAATGATACAAAAACGGTTAACCTTATAAGTAATAAGAACACAGTATTATATTTTTCCTGAACTAGACTTTTATTAGCCTGAATTATAGGGGGTTATTTTTACAATAATTTAAGGTGTTGATTATAAAATAACATGATTTAATTTAAGGAAAGTATATGAGTCAAAAGAATGATTTTAAGGCTTTTTCTATTAGTGATAATGCAAATGTAATTAGTCAAGAAAAATATGAGCAAAGCCAGGGGTTGCAGACAGGGTTTTCTCCAGATAATGTTCCCACTCACTTGTTAAATAAGGTATTACGTCAGTCATCAACCATATCATCTGTCGTCGCTGATTTTATCGCGACACAATCTGGCAATGATATTCTTGATGATGGAAATGTAGCCAAACTCACCGCTCAATTAAATAAAGCGATAGAACAAAAAATTACAACAGACATCCCTAGTGCTTCATTAACACAAAAAGGAGTTGTTCAGCTGACAAATGTGATTGGCAATAGTGATACATTGGCAGTGACGCAAAAATTTGTTAAGGAAGAAATAAATTTATTACGTGAGTATACTTATACCCGTGAAGAGATAGATAACCGGATTAAAGCTGCCAGTGAAATTCCTGCTGGTTCTCCTATTCCGTGGCCGTTGCCTTATCCACCTGTTGGCTATCTCACTTGTAATGGTGCATTTTTCAATAAATTACAGTATCCGAAGTTGGCGGAAGCTTATCCTGACGGTAGATTACCTGATTTAAGAGGCGAATTTATCCGGGGATGGGATGATGGCCGTGGTGTTGATCCCGGTCGCATGTGCGGTACGTGGCAAACAGATACAATGCAGAAATTAGGTGGGGCACTTGAAGGCGGTAATAACATCGGCATGATGACGCGACCGCATGACAGCACGAGCGGCGTGTTTTCGGAAGGACCGGCTCGTACAATCGTTTATCAGCAAGTTGCAGGTACCGGGTATGTAATCTATTTTGATAATTCAAATGTTGCGAGAACAGCACATGAAAATAGACCCCGTAACATTGCATTTAACTACGTTGTAAGGGCAGCATAATTCTAGTGGCCGAAGCAATTTGAAGTAAGAATAAAGTCGGTTAGTCCGGCTTTATTTTTTTTATTCTGAAAATAGAAAAAGGGTAATGTATCGTATTGATGCTATGAAATTGCAGAATAGTATCAATATCCTTAGATATTTGTGTCTAGATGCCAGAAGATTCAGTCTGGAATTTAAAGTAGAAAGAGTTACAGGACGATATAGAAAGAATAAGAGAAAAATAATTCCCAGATGTTAAATATAAATTTGGGGAGTATATTTTCGAGTTCAAAATGTTGAACTACATTCTTTTTCTGGACTAGACTTTAATTGGAGTGAATTGCAGGAGGATTATTTTTACAATAATTTAAGATATTGATTATAAAATAACATGATTTAATTTAAGGAAAGTATATGAGTCAAAAGAATGATTTTAAGGCTTTTTCTATTAGTAATAATGCAAATGTAATTAGTCAAGAAAAATATGAAGAAAATCAGGGCTTGCAGACAGGATTTCCATCAGGCGATGTTCCCACTCACTTGTTAAATAAGGTATTACGCCAAGCATCAACCATATCATCTGTTGTGGCTGATTTTATCGCGACACAATCTGGCAATGATGTTCTGGATGATGGAAATGTAGCCAAACTTACCGCTCAATTAAATAGGGCGATAGAACAAAAAATTACAACAGATATTCCCAGTGCTTCATTAACACAAAAAGGAGTTGTTCAACTGACTAATGAGAGCGGTGACAGTGATACATTGGCAGTGACGCAAAAATTGGCTCAAGAAATAGTAAACTCACTGTATGAAAATATTAATGGCAGGGTGCCTAATAGTCGAAAAGTGAATGGTAAAGTGTTGACTGAGGATATCAATTTAAATGCAACGGATGTGGGAGCGTATTCGAGAGCAGAAATAGATAGGCAAAATAAAGAAGTTAATAATATTCCTGTTGGTGTTCCAATTCCTTGGCCGTTGCCTTATCCACCTGTCGGTTATCTCACTTGTAATGGTGCATTTTTCAATAAATTACAGTACCCAGAGTTAGCAGAAGCTTATCCTGATGGCAGATTACCCGATTTAAGAGGCGAGTTTATTCGTGGTTGGGATGATAGTCGAGGTATTGATAGTGGTCGTGGAATTGTGTCTTGGCAAAAAGGATCGCTGATTAACGGTGATATTTTGACTTCTGTAGCGACGCTTGCCAATACATCACGAGGAAGTGCAAAATATGGATGGGATGATCCTATAAATATAGCACAATTATATACCGATGCGGCAGTAGTGGGTGGAGGAATATCGTGGAAGATGCTTGATGCGGATGTAGTCATGAATTATGTTGGTGTCACCCGTCCCCGTAACATAGCATTTAATTACGTAGTGAGAGCAGCATGCGGCATAAGAGCTGAACAAAAAAATTCTTTAGAACCTGAGGTAGCAGTATTAGGTAAAGATGGGTTAGCAGAAAAAGCCGGTTGGCTGACAATTTATCATGCAGCACCGTATTCCCGTGAGTTTATTTTTACTCGCCCGGAATATTTAATGGAAGGAGTAGGGCTACCAGCTAGTTCCTATACTGATGCGCCAGAACTTCCAGATTTTGATAACAAAGCAGTCTGTCGTAGTGAAGATGGTAAATATTGGGAAATTGTACCCGATTATCGGGGGAAAATAGCTTACAGCACGCAAACTCATTTGCCGATTAAGATAACAGAAATCGGTGAATTATCAGATACGCTAACATTCGAGAAACCTGCTACTCATTTTGATAAGTGGACCGGAAAAGAGTGGGTCACTGATGAAGCCGCAGTAAAAGCCAGTCAGATTGAACAAGCAGAGAAACAGCGAGATATATTGCGTCAACATGCAAATGAAATAGCTACATTACTGCAACACACTGTTGATATTGAAATGGCAACAGAAGAAGAGAAAGTAGCATTAATGGCTTGGAAAAAGTATTTTGTATTATTGAGCCGTGTCGATATTCTGCAAGCTCCTGATATTGAATGGCCGGAGCAGCCAAGTAATTAAAGCCGGGTAACCGGCTTTATTTTTTACTCTGAAAACAGAGAAAGAGTAATGTGCCGTATTTGTGCAATGAAATTGCAGAATAGTGTCAATATTCTTAGCATGGCAAGATGTACTGGCAACAAATGCGTATATCTGTGTATCATAGAGGCACTTTCCCAACTCCCCCATTTCTTGTGTAATGCTGAAAGTGACTCTGGATTGTATCAACCAGCTTGCCCACATATACCGCAGAGTGTGGAAATGAAAATCTTCAATACCAGATACTTGTGTCTAGATGCCAGAAGATTCAGTTTGGAACCGGAGGCAAAAAAAGTTACAGGAAGGTATGGAGAATAAATGCAGTTATTTTAGTAATGTATAAGAACTATCCAGATATGCTATTGTCTAATTGATGAACTATATGAGTTTCACTTGATTTGTAGAAATGAAACTTTGTTATTAATATTCAAGTAGAAGTACGCACTATGACATGGATTTATCAACAGTACAGTGGTGAAATTTATCACGATACAAAGCTTATTGGCCACGGTTGGAGTGGTCAGGGTATACATAAGAATAATCCTGCATCAGAAGGTATAAAAAACTTAGGTCCTATACCTAGAGGTTATTATAAAATAACCGGTGAAAATAACTCAAAAGGCCCCATGACTATTATCCTTGACCCATGTAGTTGTAATGATATGCATGGCCGTAGTGCTTTTAGAATTCACGGTGCTAGCAGAAAAGATCCCCAACATTCATCAGAAGGTTGTATAATTCTTAATAGAGATATACGACGTGAGATATTGCTCTCGCACGATACGGATTTGGTTGTCGAATGAAAAGATTAATATTGATATTAACTGCGATGCTTTTTACTGCTAACGCTGTGGCGGGAACAAGATCTGATGGTTGTGCAGATATTAACGGTTGGAATGTTCAACAAGTAATACAGAAAGCTGAACAAAAAGGTATTATTAAGTCTGATAACGTTGATATCTCAAAGAGTGCTAGCATTCTGTTAAATGAACTTCCTCTGAAACACAATGGTAGGATAATTACGTTAAATGATGGAGTGGAAGGGGAAAAACTCTCTACTGAGGTGATAAAGGTTTCTTTGTTTGATAAATCAAGAAATTCGACAGTAAATATTATTGCTGTCGCTCTAGTATCAAACATCGAATGTTCGTTAACAGATCCTAGTATTATAGTCATTCCATAAATCTATTCTATCAAGCAACGGAATAGATAAGGAAATAAAAGCCGGTTAGCCCGGCTTTATTTTTATTCTGAAAACTGAAATAGAGAGGATAATGTGTCGTATTTGTGCGGTGAAATTTCAGAGTAACATCGATATTCTTGCATGGGGTTTCAAGATGTACCAGCGACAAATGTATATATTTACACACCATCGAGACATTTTCTTAATCTCCATTTCTTGTAAATTGGAAAGCGACTCAAAAATGTTGAACTACTTATTACTGCCAATGATACAAAAACGATTAACCTTATAAGTAATAAGAACATAGTATTATATTTTTCCTGAACTAGACTTTGATTAGCCTGAATTGCAGGAGACTATTTCTACAATAATTCAAAATGTTGATTATAAAGTCACATTATTTAATTTAAGGAAAGTATATGAGTCACAAGAATGATTTTAAAGCTTTTTCTATTAGTGATAATGCGAATGTCATTAGTCAAGAAAAATATGAACAAAGCCAGGGGTTGCAGACAGGATTCTCTCCGGATAATGTTCACCACCTGTAATAGTATTACGTCAGTCATCAACCATATCATCTGTCGTCGCTGATTTTATCGCG
>NZ_PUWT01000044.1:0-3351 GCF_002968995.1 Photorhabdus hindustanensis | reverse complement strand
AACGCTGGAAAATCGATCCCTCTGTCGTTCTGGCAACTCGTGATTATGTAGATAGCTCTATTCAGAAACATGAAAAAAGCCGCAATCATCCAGATGCCACGCTGACAGAGAAAGGTTTTACAAAACTTAATAGTGCCATTAACAGTAGTGATGAAACTACAGCAGCAACCCCCAAAGCAGTAAAAGCAGCTTATGATAATGCTAATAGTAAATTGGCAAAAAACCAAAATGGCGCAGATATCCCAGATAAAAATGCTTTTGTGAAAAACCTTGGTTTATTAGAAAAGCTAATTCCGATAGGGGTGCCACTTCCTTGGCCGACGGCCACACTACCGGATGGGTGGTTGCAATGCAATGGTGCGGCCTTTGATAAAGCGAAATTTCCGGAATTAGCTAAGGCTTACCCTGGTGGTAATTTGCCCGATTTGCGAGGAGAATTTATTCGCGGTTGGGATGACAAACGTGGCGTTGATCCGGATCGTACATTATTGGTATGGCAAGAAGGGTCTTATTTAGTACAGGAAGTTGGTCAAGTTGATAATGTTGTTAACTTCTCACTCAACGAGCGTACGAAATTACAATGGGATACTCCCCAAAATAAAGATATTCCACTGAGAGCTAGAGCTGTCGGTACGGCAACAACTTGGAATACCAGTGCAACTTATATAGGGGTATCAAGGCCACGTAACGTAGCGTTTAACTACATTGTAAGGGCAGCATAATGCTCACGTCTGTACTTGAAGAGATCCCAGTAGGAATACCTCTGCCTTGGCCGACTGACATACCACCAAACGGGTGGGTGAATAGAAACACGTCCACGAAACGTGGCATTTAATTATATTGTGAGGATTGCCTGATGAATAAGGCTGTACTGGATAAAAATAATATTGCCATCAGTACCGGAAGTATCGTTGTGTTTAATTACGATGCGATTACGCTGGAATATTTACACAGTTCTGATGAGTATCTTCCTATTGGTGTCGGTCTTCCTGCTAATTCTTGCACAGACGCGCCACCTGATACCCAAGAAGGGTATGTCGCCTGCCGTTCATCTGATTTAACCGGTTGGCAAATTGTACCAGATTATCGAGGAAAAATAGCTTACGACACCCAAACTGGGGAACAGAAGGAAATCATTAAACCGGGCGAATTACCAGAAACACTGACGTGCAAACAACCAAACACTGATTTTGATAAGTGGGATGGTGAAAAATGGGTAACGGACATTGAAGCTCAAAAAAACAGTCAGATTGAACAGGCAGAACAACACCGTGTCATTCTTCGCCAACAGGCTGATGAAGCCATGACTTTATTACAATATGCTATTGAGACTGAGATGGCCTCGGACACAGAGAAAGCATTATTGCTTGCCTGGAAGAAGTATGTGGTATTACTGAGCCGTGTAGATACTTCAATGGCTTCAGATATTGAGTGGCCACAAATACCGGAATAATACAATTATCAAGACCGGGTGTTATTCTGTCCCCGGTCTTTTTTCAGTTATGATAGGTTATGTTGACCAATCGATTTCCGATGCCTTTGAAATATCAACCCAGTTAAGTATGACTTGGTATTTTCTTCATTCCAGTAAGGTCTGACGCATTAGGTAAGCACTTATTGATTGCTCTAAAAACCAGAATAAAAAAAGGCCCGAGGTTTGTGAACTGCGGGCCTATATTTATTTATGCGGGTTGTGCAGGCCACTCAATATCTGGTGCTATGGTGGGATCAATGCGGTTTGCTTGCATTCGGTATTTTTTCCAAGCTTTGAGCCGTTCTATCTCTTCCAGAGTTGCTTCATCTAGATCAACGGCATCTTGTAAGGGAGCAATATTATTGCTGGCAAGGACTAGCAATTCTTCTTTACGTCTCTCCGCTTGAACAACTAACTCGCCCTTTGTGTACTCACGCGAAACAATAGCACCGTTTATATATTGCCATTTGCCAGAAATATCGCAAGAATCAGGCAGATGATTTACCTCAGCTACACTCATTCCATCTGGGTTAAAAGCTGATACATCTCCTGATATAGAACGGATTACATTATTAAAATCATACATTACTTTGATTGTGCCAGAATTAAAGCTTTTCTGGCATTCATACCAGTCCTGACCGTCTTCTGATTTCAAATAAATGACATTAAAATCTTCAATGATTTTTCTGGCTTGTTTTGAGTCAGGTATATATTGGGAAAATTTTTTAATGTTTTGCATATATTTATCACCTTACTAAATATTGGGTATATTCATCCACATGCCGTTAACCTTCTTCTGTATTGGCCTGCGGTTTACGGTGTCAACTAACTCATCTCTATTTCCATTTATTACAGCAGTAATGGCATATCCATTTGTGTCTGTATCCCCAGAGCTTTTCCGTACTTGCGCGAGTTCTTTGGCACCAAAGCGAATGTCTTGAATATAACGCGTGTCTGATTCTGATTTTGTATAAGCGCCAATAATTGCAGCGGTTGGTCTATATCCTTCATGATAGACCTGATGCCCTCTAATTCGGAGGTTATCAGGTTTAAGACTCATCCATTCATTAGTTGGCCCTCCAGAGAGGGCATGCTGCCATTTGAAATATTCGTTACCATTATCTCCTGTTCTAAACCACATATAGGAGTCTGTATCTTCATCTGCGGTGTCTTTAAAACCGATAGAGGCGAAGTCGGTGAGTCTGCTCCAACTCAGCATAGAGTCAGTAGTAATAATTATGTCGCCTGTTACATTGCCACCACTGCGTTGCAACGCATCCGCAGCTTTAGTAACGGTTTCCATTAAACCGAGCTCACTCGCAGTGGGTTTATTCAGGGTATTATATTCTCGTGCCCAAGGTGACCATATTGCATCAGGTCTATTCCAAGAATATAAAGAACGTGTATATATTCGACTGCTGTTATAAACAAAATAACGCTGAATGATCCCAGCAGCCTGTAAAACGACAAGTGAACCTGCAAGTGGTTCAGGATAGTTATTACCGGTTCCCGCTTGTACATCCAAACCCTGATAATAAAGCCCTGGTGTTTGATAATCATTTAAATCGGCTTTGTCGGGTATGGATATTGATTGCCCATTAAAGATATCCTGAGACGTAATATTGATATCTTCAGTCAGAACTTTGCCATTCACTTTTCGGCTATTCGGTACTGCTCCCTTAGCCAAATTCACCGTTTCCATCAAACCAAGGTTTTTAAAAACTCGCTAATCCGTGATAGTTTCTATAATAATAGTCTCATATTGGTATTAGGTAGGGTTACATATGGCAAAGATTGGCTATGTTAGGGTGTCAACAAATGACCAAAACAGTGATTTACAACGAAACGCATTGATAAGTATAAATTGTGAGCAAATT
>NZ_PUWT01000043.1:0-54321 GCF_002968995.1 Photorhabdus hindustanensis | reverse complement strand
GTATACTCCTGAATATCACTCCAGCCTTCTGCGCCCGCAATCACGGCACACAGTGACGAAAACAGGATGTCAAATAAAGGATAGGTGACTTTCGCACTCTGGCGAGGGTCTTGGATTGCCGAAAAATGAAGGGTAAAGTTCTCAAGGCACATGATATAGGTTTTCACTCTCAAAAGAGAGTATAAGATCACAGTGCTTTATTTGAAGCAACCTATTTTATTTTTGGCTAAAAAACATTCGTGATCTTGCCCTGTTAGCCCACCTATTTTCTTTGAAGAAAATACTGAATTGAACATAGAAAATAAATATATTAATAATTTTATTAAAATTAATAAAAATGAATTATTATTGTTTACTGCGGCAGCCAGATTAGATTATTTTAAAAATATAGAACTATTAATCAATTCAGCAGTTGATTTACTGGGTAAAGGTATTCCCGTTAAAGTTTTCATTGCAGGTGATGAAGAGAGCAAAAATACCAGAAGGAATAAATTGATATCTATGGTTCCCCCCAGATATCAGTCACAGTTTTTTATATCACATAAGTTATCCCAAAAAGAGTTATTCAGCGTTTTCAATAGCATAAAAAACAAATCTATTTTTGTATGCACATCACGCTATGAAACTCTTGGCATTACACCATTAGAGGCGGCATTAAATGGTGTATTCACAATCTTACCCAATTTAAATTTAATTGAAGCAGCTTCTTATTTTTCTTCAGAGTATAAATTTACATATAATATAGATTCTCTTACTGAGAAGATAATATCAATATACGAAAAAAATCTATTTACCACTAGTCAACAGTTACAATACATAAGCTCTTTAATTTCAAAAGCATACTTCGAAGATAGTATGGAAAAAGCATGGGAAGAAATCTCAATAAGTTATATATCAAACCAAAACTCTGTCTCTTAATGTCTAATCATAACACTTAGACTATCCACTAAATCAATGGGCACATACAGATGCCCATTCCTAAGACTCTTATTAATTTATCCGTTTTTCATTATCAAGTTTTATGTCACTCAATCTATTTCGATAGCTAAAAATCAAATAAATCACTATGTTAATTCAATTGAAAATCTGCATCCGTTTACTACACATGACTTAATTTATGCAATTTTAAACAATATCGCTACAGTGATCACAATTACTCATTTATGTGTAGCTTTTTATTATTTTTCAACTAAAAATAAGTTGTATTGCTGTTGTTCATAGCGAGCTATTTTTTCAATAAAACATCCTACAACTAAAGGTAAGCATTATGGGTATATTCAACTACTTGCAGCGATTGGGAAAAGCATTGATGCTTCCCATTGCTACACTTCCCGTAGCCGCGCTTTTGCTACGTTTCGGCCAACCCGACGTATTTAATATTCCTTTCATCGCCAGCGCTGGCGGTGGTATTTTCGAAAACCTCCCACTGTTATTTGCATTAGGTATCGCAGTGGGCTTAGCAAAAGATAATGCTGGCGCTGCCGCACTGGCAGGTGTAGTTGGCTTTTTAGTACTCACTAAAGCCACGTCAGTCATAGACTCGACTATCAATATGTCTTTTTTCGCCGGTATTATCGCGGGTATTGTCGCCGGTCATTGTTATAACCGTTTTTCAGATACACGCTTGCCAGAGTTTCTTGCTTTCTTCGCAGGCAAGCGATTAGTCCCTATCATGACAGGCATTATTTGTCTGTTCATTGCATGGATATGTGGCTATGTCTGGCCGTATGTCCAGCACGGTATTGATTCTTTCAGCCTGTTAGTATCAAAGAGCGGCATGGTCGGATGGTTTACTTATGGTGTACTTAACCGCTCTCTCATTCCATTTGGTTTGCACTATATTCTGCACTCTGTTTTCTGGTTTAGTCTGGGTGACTGTCTGAAAATTACTTATGATTTAGCCAGCTCTGTACATAATATCTGCCTGGCGCCGGATGTTGTCCGTTCTCTGACCATTGGCGCAGCGGTTCCAGGCATTGATGGCTCAACCATTACCCAAATCGCCACCGATATGAGCCGCGGCGACCTGAACCGTTTCTTTGCCGGTGATCCACATGCCGGAGTTTACATGGCCTGGGCTTATCCCATCTTCATGGGCGGTTTGCCCGGCGCGGCGCTGGCAATGTATTTAGCAGCGCCAAAGGAACGTCGTCCTCAGATTGGCGGGATGTTATTATCCGTTGCGTTGACAGCATTCTTAACCGGTATAACTGAACCAATAGAATTCTCATTCTTATTCCTGGCGCCAGCTTTATATGTTCTGCATGCAATATTGGCTGGTGTTAGCATGGTTATCGTCAATTCATTGGGTATTCTGCATGGTTTTGGATTCTCCGCCGGATTAATTGACCTTGTATTGAGCTGGGGTCTGGCAACCAAGCCGTGGTTGTTAATCCCATTAATCGCCTTGTTCTTTGTGCTGTATTTTGTTTGTTTCACCCTCATGATTCGTATTTTCAACTTACGTACCCCAGGCCGTGAAATTGGAGAGACAACTCAAGCGATCTCTGCCGCCCAAGATAACGAAACAATCCAACATTACATTACCGCTCTTGGTGGCGCACAAAATATTCATACGGTAGACGCCTGCATTACCCGCCTTCGCTTAACCGTTGGAGACAACACTCAATTGGATGAACACCGGTTAAAACAATTAGGTGCAAAAGGCGTCCTGAAAATAGGTAAACAGAGCGTTCAAGTTGTATTAGGTCCCCAGGCAGAAAGCATTGCCGGGCAGATACGCACTCAACTACATTCAGATAGACCACACAAAAGGTCATAGCTAAAAACACCTTGAATTTAAAAGGGAACTCATCTCTCGTTCCCTTTTATTTTCCTTGCGAAATAAGATGACTTAATAAGTGACAAAAACCGTAAAATTCATAACTTTTTCTATTAATTCCCTGGCTATTCTTTACATCTTATTTTAAGATAAAAAATATCTTTGAGGTACAGCATATCTCTGCTCATACAAATGATTTAGTATTCGCACGATAAGAAGATTAGTTAATCAGTTAATTTATCCAACCGCTATAATTTCTTGTTTTAAGAGGCACTTATGAGGCTGATCCCCCTAACGAATGCAAGTGACGTTGGTAAATGGTCCGCACACTATATCGTTAGCAAAATCAATGCATTTAACCCCACCGCCGAGCACCCTTTTATTTTGGGGTTGCCAACCGGCAGTACACCACTGGCAACTTATAAAGAGTTAATTGTTCTGCATAAAGCAGGGAAAGTCAGTTTTAAACATATTGTGACATTCAATATGGACGAATATGTCGGTATCGCCGAGAATCATCCACAAAGCTACCATAGATTTATGCACCAGAATTTCTTTGATCACATTGATATTCCAAAAGAAAACATCAATCTGCTCAATGGTAATGCCTCTGATGTCGAAGCGGAATGTCAACGTTATGAAGACAAAATTAAATCTTACGGTCAAATACATCTATTTATGGGAGGTGTCGGTAACGACGGTCATATTGCCTTCAATGAACCGGCATCATCTCTGACTTCCCGTACACGCATTAAAACACTTACCGTAGAAACCCGCACAGCTAACTCCCGCTTCTTCGATAATGATATTAATCAGGTGCCTAAATACGCCCTGACCGTCGGCGTAGGCACGCTAATGGATGCAGAAGAAATTATGATCCTTGCAACAGGTCTCAATAAGGCTCAAGCCATTCAGGCGGCAATTGAAGGCAATGTCAACCATATGTGGACGATAAGCTGTCTGCAAATGCATCCTAAATCCATCATTGTTTGTGACGAACCGGCAACAATGGAATTGAAGGTAAAAACAGTCAAATATTTCCACCAACTGGAAACAGATATTATCGGCGAATTCGCCAGCAAAAATTAAAAATCTACACAGCCTGACGCCTCTCTCGCAGGCTGATTACCGTTATTATCTTCAATCATCATCTCCCGATCCCATAGGAGGCTAAGATGTATGCTTTAACCAACTGCATTATATATACCGGTCACAACAGACTAGATGAGCATGCCGTTATCATTGCAGACGGCTTAATTAAACGCATTTGCCTAACACTAGCGTTACCCGAACAGATTGAAAAACGTGATCTAAATGGCGCAATTCTTTCCCCCGGTTTTATTGATCTGCAAGTTAACGGCTGTGGTGGTGTTCAGTTCAACGATCAGTTGGAAAATATTTCAGAAAAAACACTGGATATCATGCAAAGAACCAATGAACGCTCCGGCTGTACCAGTTACTTACCAACTCTGATTACCAGCACAGACGAATTGATGATGGCCTCTGTTGAAGTCATGCGCACTTATCTTAAGCATCATCAGCATCAGGCTTTGGGCCTGCATCTGGAAGGTCCTTATCTCAATCCGGTAAAGAAAGGCACTCATAATCCAGAGCTTATCCGTAAGCCTACATCTGAAATGATAAATTTCCTGTGCGATAACGCTGATGTCATCACTAAGTTGACCCTCGCACCGGAAATGGTCGAACAAAAATATATTCAGCAGTTGGTAGAGGCCGGTATTGTTGTTTCTGCCGGCCATTCAAATGCCAGTTATGAAGAAGCCCGACAGGGATTCCAAAACGGAATTACTATCTCAACCCATCTTTATAATGCCATGCCGGCTATTTCAGGCCGCCAACCCGGTTTGATTGGCGCTATCTTTGATACACCTGAAATTTATGCTGGAATCATCGCTGATGGTTTGCACGTTTCATGGCCAAATATTCGTAATACCAAGCGTTTGAAAAACGATAAGTTAATTTTAGTAACAGATGCGACGGCCCCAGCCGGACTCGATCCTGCCTCCTGTAAAATGGAGCATTTCACCTTCGCAGGTAAGACCATATACTATCGCAACGGATTATGTGTTGATCAAAACGGCGTTCTAAGTGGCTCTTCTCTCACTATGATAGATGCCGTTAAAAATAGCGTTGAACATGTTGGTATTGCACTAGATGAAGCACTGAGGATGGCAACTCTCTACCCTGCTCGCGCAATTGGCGTTGATAAATATCTTGGCGCCGTTGAAACCGGTAAAATCGCTAACCTCGTTGTTTTCAGTCACGACTTTAAAATCTGCAAGACCATCGTTAACGGAAAAGAAACTGAACTTTGACGGACTAAATAGCTGATGAGTTATAACAACACACAAAAACAAATTGGTAATATTGACCTTGTAAAGCAACTTAACGGAGCCGTGGTATATCGGCTGATTGATCAACAAGGGCCAATCTCTCGCATTCAAATTGCTGAACAAAGTCAACTTGCGCCGGCCAGTGTGACTAAAATTACTCGTCAGCTACTCGAACGGGGCTTGATTAAAGAAGTCGATCAACAAGCCTCTACCGGAGGCCGCCGCGCCATTTCCATCGTTACTGAAAATCGTCACTTCCATACTATCGGTGTCCGCCTTGGTCGCCATGATGCTACTCTTGCCCTTTATGATATGAGTGGCTGGGCCTTGGTTGAAGAACATTATCCACTGCCTGAAGCAACTCAGCAAAAAGTTGAAGACCGGCTCATCAACGCAATAGAAAACTTTATTCAACAAAATCAACGAAGGATACGCGAACTCATCGCCATTTCAGTTATCCTCCCCGGATTAGTTGACCCAGATACCGGCATCGTCCGATATATGCCTCATATTAAAGTGACTCACTGGACTCTGGTCGATAATTTGAAAAAGCATTTCAACATTACCTGTTTTGTTGGTCATGATATTCGCAGTTTGGCATTGGCTGAACACTATTTCGGCGCCACCCGTGATTGTGAAGATTCAATATTGGTACGTATCCATCGAGGCACCGGCGCCGGGGTGATTATCAATAACCAGATACTTCTCAATAATAGAGGAAACTTAGGTGAAATTGGCCATATTCAAATTGATCCACTCGGTGAACGCTGTCACTGCGGCAATTTTGGCTGCCTGGAAACTATCGCCGCTAACTCAGCGATAGAAGCGCGAGTTCAGCATCAATTAAAGCAAGGTTTCCCAAGCCAGCTAACATTGAATAATTGCAATATCAGAGCTATCTGCCAAGCCGCTAATCAAAATGATCCATTAGCTTCTGAAGTGATAAAAAATGTCGGCCATTACCTCGGCAAAGCCATCTCTATCGCGATTAATTTATTTAACCCACAGAAGGTTGTTCTGGCGGGAGAAATTACTGAAGCTCAAAAAGTGCTCTTACCCGCTATTCAAAGTTGTATCAACTCTCAGGTTTTGAAAGAATTTCGTCAAGATCTGCCAATCGTGGTTTCTGAATTAGTCCACTGTTCTGCTATTGGCGCCTTCGCTCTGACTAAACGTGCTATGCTTAATGGTGTTCTGTTACAACACTTACTCGAAGGGTAATGTTATTTTTTGTTGCTTTTGACAGCAAAATGCTTATATGCCAATCAAACAAGCGACTTTAAGCAGATTTCGAGAAAAAAGCAGTTGACGCATTTAGCTGATATACGCATAATGCGCCCCGCAACGCCGATGAAGGTAATGCAAAAAGATGGCTACGTAGCTCAGCTGGTTAGAGCACAGCACTCATAATGCTGGGGTCACAGGTTCGATTCCCGTCGTAGCCACCATCTTTGCGGGAGTGGCGAAATTGGTAGACGCACCAGATTTAGGTTCTGGCGCCGCAAGGTGTGCGAGTTCAAGTCTCGCCTCCCGCACCATTCATTCATCGAGTTGTCGTTATTCAGATGGGGTATCGCCAAGCGGTAAGGCACCAGGTTTTGATCCTGGCATTCCCAGGTTCGAATCCTGGTACCCCAGCCATAATCCTGATAACACAATTCTGACAACATGTTGTGCATGTGAATACTTTCAGTTGGGGTATCGCCAAGCGGTAAGGCACCAGGTTTTGATCCTGGCATCCCCAGGTTCGAATCCTGGTACCCCAGCCATTAACTGGATGTCGCTCACTGATATTTTGTAGTAAATTTCTCGCATCAAAAATAAGGCTACGTAGCTCAGCTGGTTAGAGCACAGCACTCATAATGCTGGGGTCACAGGTTCGATTCCCGTCGTAGCCACCATTTTATTGGGGTATCGCCAAGCGGTAAGGCACCGGATTCTGATTCCGGCATTCCCAGGTTCGAATCCTGGTACCCCAGCCATATTCAGGAAGCCCGCTTACAACAAGCGGGTTTTCGCTTTCCAAGTCCCTTCTGCTTTTCTCCGCTCGTAAGTGCATATATTTATTGCATATATAGAAGAAAAGTAAATTATCCACGCCATAAACAAATTTACGACGTGCTTGTGATCTTCACTACCAATCTATACGGTTACAATCCTAACGCATACTTAAGCACCGTTTTTTTCATTACACCAGCCCGTTGAGCTGCCATTAGCGCCAGATTACGAACAACTTTCAGCCCTGGCTGCTCATTACTGAACACGGTGTAAAATAGATCCATTCCAGCTTGCATCATCAGGTTATCCGGCATTCTACGACGCTGATAACGCATCAACACTTCCAATGAATCCCACTGCTCTGTTAATTCTTTCGCCTTCACCAAAACATCAAGCAGAGTATTCACATCCCGATAACCAAGATTTACTCCCTGCCCGGCCAGAGGATTAATGGTATGAGCTGCATCACCCAACAATACTAATCCTTCACGTACATAACTGTTAGCATGATGACGAGCCAAAGGAAATGAACCGGCGGCAACGGGAGTCACTTTACCTAACCGCACAGGAAATGCCTGAAAAATTTCCTGCTCAAGTTGAGCCATCGACATTGCCTGTAATTGTCGTATGCGTGCCGGTTTGTCGTACCACACCAGCGAAGCCCATTGATCAAACAGTGGAAGAAACGCTCTCGGGCCAGAAGGAAAAAACTGCTGCCAGGTAATATCCTGTTGTGGCTGTTCTGTTTTTACCGTGATCAACATACAAGACTGTCTGTACTGCCAGCCACGGCTGCCAATTCCCGCCATTTGCCGAACCTGAGAACGAGCACCATCAGCCCCGACAATTAAGCGAGCCGTCATTTCTGTTCCGTCAGCCAGAGTCACTAACCACCCCACTTTCTGCCACTGCATTGATTGCAATACTGCCGGGCATAGCAAAGTCAAATTGGGATATTTTTCAAACTGTTGCCACAAAGCCAGTTGCAAGATATGGTTTTCAACCATATAGCCCAACTCAGGCAACCCTAGGCTTTGTGCATCAAACACCAAATTAGAATCATTCTGTTCCCAGGTCTCTAATGTACGATACGGCGCACTACGCATCTGCAATACCGTATCCCATGCGCCAAGTTGTTTGAACAAATCGACAGAAGCACAACTGATTGCTGATACACGTACATCAGGATGACTCTGTGCATCATAAGATTGTGGTGGTTGATGATCCAATAAAGCAACTGTCCAACCCTCCTGTGCCAGCCCCAATGCTGTTGCAGCGCCGATCATGCCAGCACCAACCACCACTACATCAAAAATCTGTTGTGAATTATTCATCTCAGTCATGCTATTAACCCATTGATTAGTACAGTGTACCGAATTTTTAATTCTCCGGTAGAGAATATCCTGTTTAACAGTCTGGTCACTGCTCCTGCAAATGACTACAATACCCGACAACTTTATGCCTAATACACAATTGCTTTTGCCGTGTAATAACCCGTTTCAGCGCGGTAGAAAGCTCGGATGCACAAGAAAATGTCGACGATAAAAAAACTGTATATTAAAACTTGGGGCTGTCAGATGAATGAATATGATTCATCTAAAATGGCCGACCTGCTGGAAAGTACTCACGGTTATCAGTTAACCGATGTCGCCGAAGAAGCAGACATTTTGCTATTAAATACCTGTTCAATCCGCGAAAAAGCACAGGAAAAGGTTTTCCATCAATTAGGCCGCTGGAAAAACCTAAAAGATACTAATCCAGATATCATCATTGGAGTCGGTGGCTGTGTCGCCTCTCAGGAAGGGGATTTCATCCGTCAACGCGCTCAATGTGTAGATATTATTTTCGGGCCGCAAACATTGCACCGTTTACCTGAGATGATCAACCAGGTGAAAGGCACCCGCAGCCCGGTTGTTGATATCAGCTTCCCGGAAATCGAGAAATTTGACCGTCTTCCTGAACCACGTGCTGAAGGTCCGTCTGCTTTTGTTTCTATTATGGAAGGCTGCAACAAATACTGTACTTTCTGTGTCGTCCCTTATACCCGCGGAGAAGAAGTTAGCCGCCCATGTGATGATGTTCTGTTTGAAATCGCGCAACTTGCCGCGCAAGGCGTACGTGAAGTCAACCTTCTCGGTCAGAACGTGAACGCTTATCGTGGCGCCACTTATGATGGTGATATCTGCTCTTTCGCTGAGTTAATTCGTTTGGTAGCGGCTATAGATGGTATTGACCGTATTCGCTTTACGACCAGCCACCCAATTGAGTTTACAGACGATATTATTGCTGTTTACGAAGACACGCCGGAATTGGTTAGTTTCCTGCATCTACCGGTGCAAAGTGGCTCGGACCGTATTCTAACGTTGATGAAACGCGCCCACACAGCCCTTGAGTATAAAAGCATTATCCGCAAACTGCGTAAAGCACGTCCTGATATCTTGATAAGCTCTGACTTCATTATCGGATTCCCAGGTGAAACCCAAGATGACTTCGAGAAAACCATGAAACTGATCGCTGATGTCAATTTCGATATGAGCTACAGCTTCATCTATTCTGCTCGTCCGGGAACGCCAGCAGCCGATCTGCCTGATGATGTCAGCGAAGAAGAGAAGAAACAGCGTCTTTACCTGTTACAACAACGTATCAACCAACAAGCAATGAGCTACAGCCGTGCTATGTTGGGCAGTGTACAACGTATTCTGGTTGAAGGAACTTCCCGTAAGAATGTGATGGAACTTTCTGGCCGTACTGAAAACAATCGGGTTGTCAACTTTGAAGGCCAGCCTGATATGATTGGCAAATTCGTTGATGTTGAAATTGTTGATGTCTACGCCAACTCACTACGCGGTAAAGTTATCCGTACCGAAGATCAAATGGATCTTCGTACACACGAATCACCTGAGTCCGTTATAGCCCGTACCCGTAAAGAAGATGAAATCGGGGTCGGCACTTATCAGCCCTAAATATAGAGATAATCAGTGATTCAACAAATTCATTCACAAATAGCAACTCAGGAAATTTTCCTCGAACCAGCCGATAATCAGCGCCTAATGAGCCTGTGTGGTCCGTTTGATGACAATTTGAAGCAGCTTGAACGCCGGTTAGGTATTGAAATCAGCCGTCGCGATAACCGCTTTAAACTGATGGGTAAACCGCTGTGCGTTAGCGCAGCCACTAATATCCTACGCCATTTATATGCGGAAACTTCCCCTGTCCGTGGGGTGATCCCTGACATCAAACCAGAACAGATCCATCTGGCAATTACCGAGAGCCGGGTTCTGGAGCAAACCGCCGAGAGCATACCCGAATACGGTAAAGCTGTTAATATTCGCACCAAACGCGGCATGGTGAAACCACGCACGCCCAATCAGGCACAATATATTGCTAATATTCTTAGCCATGATATTACGTTTGGGATTGGTCCTGCCGGTACGGGAAAAACTTACCTGGCCGTTGCTGCTGCGGTTGATGCACTGGAACGACAAGAAATCCGCCGTATCCTGCTAACCCGTCCGGCAGTAGAAGCGGGCGAAAAATTGGGTTTTCTACCTGGCGACCTGAGCCAAAAAGTTGATCCGTACCTGCGCCCACTCTACGACGCCTTGTTTGAAATGCTAGGTTTTGAAAAAGTTGAAAAGCTGATCGAGCGTAACGTTATTGAAGTTGCTCCATTAGCTTATATGCGTGGACGAACCCTAAACGACGCTTTTATTATTCTGGATGAGAGCCAGAACACGACCATCGAGCAGATGAAGATGTTTCTGACCCGTATCGGCTTCAACTCAAAAGCGGTTGTTACCGGCGACGTTACGCAGATCGACCTGCCTCGTGGGCAGAAATCCGGCCTACGCCATGCCATTGAAGTTCTATCAGGCGTCGGCGAGCTGAGTTTCAACTTTTTCCACAGTGATGATGTTGTCCGTCACCCAGTGGTTGCCAAAGTTGTCATTGCCTATGAAGAGTGGGAAGCAACCGAGCAAAAACGCAAACAGACACTCAGTGAACAACGCAAGCAGGAAGCACAATGAGTTCAGTCATACTTGATTTACAAATTGCCTGTGAGCATTTACAAGGTCTTCCTGAAGAAACCCTGTTCCAGCGCTGGCTGGATGGGGTTTTACCTCAATTTCAACCTGAAAGTGAAGTCACTATCCGCATTGTTGATGAGGCAGAAAGCCACGATTTAAATCTGACCTACCGTGGTAAAGATAAGCCAACAAATGTGTTATCTTTCCCATTTGAAGCACCACCAGAGGTTGATTTACCCCTGCTTGGCGATCTCATTATCTGTCGTCAGGTTGTTGAAAAAGAAGCGGAGGAACAACAAAAAACAGTAGAAGAACATTGGGCGCATATGGTTGTGCACGGCTGCCTACACTTGCTGGGTTATGACCATATCGAAGATGATGAAGCAGAAGAAATGGAATCTTTGGAAACACAAATTATGCAAGCGTTAGGTTATGCTGACCCCTACCTTGCAGAAAAAAAGTAACCATTCGTACCATTTTTATGCTAAAAAATACCGACAATAACTTATTTAATGGGAAATTTTCATTAAAACGCCATGAGCGACGACCATCCTTCAAGTAACGATAACCCTGGCCCTAAGAAAGGGTTTTTCACTCTTCTTCTTAACCAACTTTTTCACGGTGAGCCAAAAAGCCGTGATGAACTGGTGGAACTGATCCGTGACTCTGAACAAAACGATCTGATTGATCCTGATACCCGCGATATGCTCGAAGGGGTAATGGATATTTCCGATCAGCGTGTCCGGGATATCATGATCCCCCGTTCTCAAATCGTTACCTTAAAACGTAATCAAACCCTGGACGAATGTCTGGATGTAATTATCGATTCGGCTCATTCTCGCTTCCCTGTGATCAGTGAAGACAAAGATCACATTGAAGGAATTTTAATGGCAAAAGACCTATTGCCATTTATGCGTACCGATGCGCCGCCATTCAGCATAGATAAGGTTCTGCGTCAGGCTGTCGTTGTACCTGAAAGTAAACGGGTTGACCGCATGCTGAAAGAGTTCCGTTCTCAACGTTATCATATGGCAATCGTCATTGATGAGTTTGGTGGTGTATCGGGCCTGGTCACTATCGAAGATATTCTTGAACTGATCGTCGGTGAAATTGAAGACGAATACGATGAAGAAGAAGATGTCGATATTCGTGCCTTGAGCCGTCATACCTATACGGTACGAGCGCTAACTCAGATTGAAGACTTTAATGAAGCCTTTAGCACCCAATTCAGTGATGAAGAAGTGGATACTATTGGCGGTCTGGTTATGCAAGCATTCGGTCATTTGCCAGCCAGAGGAGAATCTGTTGATATCAACGGTTATCTCTTTAAAGTCGCTATGGCCGATAGCCGAAGAATTATTCAAGTTTACGTTACGATACCGGACGATGCGCCAATACCTAACCTTGAAGAAGAATAAAATCTGAATGAACAAAGCTTCATTATTAAATTGCCAGCGGCTGCGCGCCCTGCTGGCACTGTTTTTCGGAGCCAGTGGAACACTGGCTTTTTCGCCTTTTGACTTCTGGCCTGCCGCTATTATCTCCCTGTTTGGACTACAACTTCTGACTTTGAACAGAACACCCCGACAAGCGGCATTTATTGCTTTTTGTTGGGGATTCGGCCTGTTTGGCAGTGGTACAAACTGGGTGTATGTCAGCATTGCCAATTTCGGTGGCATGCCGACCGCGGCCAATATTCTGCTGGTCATATTACTTGCCGCCTATCTCTCGCTCTATCCTGCTTTATTCGCTGGCTTACTCAACCGCTTCTTCGCAAAAACGAACGGGGTAAGGCTGGCTGTGGCAGCACCTGCATTATGGCAACTTACCGAATTCCTGCGCGGCTGGATTCTAACCGGTTTTCCCTGGCTACAATTCGGCTACAGCCAATTAGATGGTCCAATGAAAGCCATTGCACCAATTTTGGGTGTTGAGGCCATCACTTTCTTGTTAATGGCTCTCAGCGGGTTATTCGTTCTGGCCATCGTACATCGGAAAATAGTCGCTGGTGTTATCGCTGTCGCCATTTTGCTATTACCGTGGCCAATACGCCATTATCAGTGGTACAACCTACTGCCTGAAAAAGCTGTTGATGTCGCGCTGGTTCAGGGAAATATTCCACAATCCCTGAAATGGGCACCCAATATGCTCAACGAAACTATGGACATCTACATGGACAATAGCCTGCCATATATCGGCAAAATACCGATAATCATCTGGCCGGAGTCCGCTATTCCTTCATTGGAAAGTTATCAACGCCACTTTCTAGCAAAATTAGATGAGCTGTTACGCAATCAACACACCAGCCTTATTACCGGTATTGTCGATGAAAGAGCCGTTGGCGACAGCGATAAGATCTATAACAGCGTGATTGTCCTCGGCGATAAAATACCTTATCAATATCCGGCAGCTATTCGCTACGATAAATACCATCTGGTACCATTCGGCGAATTTGTTCCTCTGGAGTCTCTACTCCGTCCTCTGGCGCCATTCTTCAACTTACCCATGTCTTCATTCAGCCGTGGCAACTACATTCAACCACAGCTTTCTGTTGCAGGATATAATTTGACCACCGCTATTTGTTATGAAATTATACTGGGCGAACAGGTTCGTGCGAATTTCAAACCGGATACCGAATTTTTACTCACTGTTTCCAATGATGCTTGGTTTGGTGGTTCAATTGGCCCTTGGCAACATTTCCAAATGGCACGCATGCGTTCCCTCGAATTAGGACGCCCATTATTACGTAGTACTAATAACGGCATTACAGCCGTTATCAGCCCGGACGGAGAAGTGCAGGCAGCACTCCCACAATTTACCCGTAATGTTCTGGCAGCTAAAGTGACGCCCGCAACCGGAATAACACCCTATGCTCGCTGGGGTAACTGGCCGGTATGGATAATTGCCGTATTGTTTGCTCTATTTGCCTTAACATATAACCGCCGTAAATCTTAATCCATATAGCCAAAAGGGAGCGAAATTGCTCCCTTGCACTATTCCTTTGCACTATGCAGAAACAGATTGACTTTTAATCCATTTTCCATCCAATTGATAGAAAAACAAAGGAGTAACAAGTTATGCAAGCAAAACGTCTGCAACCATCAGAAATTTCACCAGAGCTTTATAATGCCGTCGTAAAAGTCGATGAATTAACTTACCAATCCACTCTCGGTAAGGCACTCATCGAACTCATCAAAGTCAGAGTTTCCCAAATCAATGGCTGTGCCTTTTGTCTTAATATGCATTCCAAAGCTGCCCGCAAGGCAGGAAATAGCGAACAAAAACTCTATCTCCTGAGTGCCTGGAAAGAGGCAACTATTTTTACATCACGGGAACGTGCGGCATTAGGCTGGACAGAGGCTTTATCTCGGGTTGCCGAAACTGGGGCAGAAGATGAACATTACACCCCGTTATTAGCAGAATTTGATGAAAAAGAGATTGTCGATTTAACGTTGTTAATCGGCCTTATCAACCTGTGGAATCGTCTGGCAATTGGTATGAAATATACATTGCCCAATTCGGCCACTGACCTATCTTAAGAAATTCAGCATAGTTAATTACTAGCGATAATTAACTATGCTAACCCTCAACAACTGATATCACTCTATGTTATGCAAATAACCTACTTAAACAACTTATTGGTGCTAATTTTACCCCCCTTTACTATTTTGGCACGCTAATTGCTGCTATATCTATGAATAGAAAGGGAAATAGCTGTTTCAATAACCAAAAATGGGAAAATGCACTAAAAAAATGATAATCACGCACCTTTATTGTGCAAGATAAACAACATTGTTCATTTATAGTGCGAGACAGCTCCCGAAATAGAAACAATTCATTTTCATTGACTAACCCTTTTGTACTATTTTTTAACACTATATATACATATGACAGCAAATGATCCTCGATTAAAAACAAATCACAGAGAGACTTTTGCAAACACAACATCGCAAACGATAGCCACATTAAAGGAGTTGTATATGCGTATGCGTAACCTAGTATTAACCATGATGTTACTTGGCATAGCGGGGGCTGTTCAGGCCGAAGAATTAACGGGAACACTGAAAAAGATCAAAGATGATGGCGTGATCATTGTGGGACATCGTGAGTCTTCCGTACCTTTTGCTTACTACGATAATCAGCAAAAAGTCGTCGGCTACTCTCAGGATTATTCTAATCTGATTGTTGAAGCGGTGAAAAAGAAACTGGACATGCCAAATCTGCAAGTAAAATTGATACCCATAACTTCTCAAAATCGCATCCCATTGCTACAAAATGGCACTTACGATTTCGAATGCGGTTCCACTTCCAATAACCTTGAACGCCAAAAACAAGTCACTTTCTCAAACTCTATCTTTATTGTTAATACACGTTTGTTGACTAAAAAAGGTTCCGGTATAAAAGATTTCCCTGACTTAGCAGGCAAAAATGTCGTTGTCTCAGCAGGTACGACTTCTGAAATATTGCTGAATAAACTCAACGATGAAAAAAACATGAAAATGCGCATCATCAGTGCAAAAGATCATGGTGACTCATTCCGTACTCTGGAATCCGGCCGTGCAATCGCCTTTATGGTGGACGATGCCCTGCTAGCAGGTGAACGCGCTAAAGCGAAAAAACCTGATCAATGGGAAATTGTTGGTACACCTCAGTCTAGAGAAGCTTATGGTTGTATATCGCGCAAAGACGATCTTCAATTCAAGAAGTTGATCGATGAGACCATTGTTCAGGCGCAAACCTCAGGAGAGGCAGAGAAATCATTTGAGCGCTGGTTCAAACACCCGATTCCTCCCAAGAATCTGAACCTGAACTTCTCTTTGTCTGATGAAATGAAAGCACTATTTAAATCGCCAAATGATAAGGCGCTTGACTAGAAATATAATTAAAAAATGACTATTTGATTGGCATCACAGGGTGCGAGGTGGCCGTTCCCTACCTCGCTTTTTTTTTCTCAGCCAATCAATCGCTTTCAGGGGATCAAGCTACCCCCTCACAGGGAGTATTATTATGTCAATCGATTGGAACTGGGGCATCTTTTTGCAAGCTGCCCCTTTCGGCAATACAACTTATCTAGGCTGGTTGATAGCTGGATTTCAGGTGACGATTGCCTTGTCTATCTGCGCTTGGATTCTCGCTTTCATTGTCGGCTCGCTGTTCGGCATCTTGCGCACTGTTCCCAATAAAATATTATCTGGGATAGGGACCTGTTATGTTGAGCTTTTTCGTAACGTACCGCTGATAGTTCAATTTTTTATCTGGTATCTGGTTGTACCTGAACTATTGCCAGAAAAAATTAGTCTGTGGTTTAAAACTGAACTGGACCCTAATATTCAATTTTTTCTCTCATCCACTGTCTGTTTAGGTCTTTTCACCGCGGCACGTGTGTGTGAGCAGGTTCGTGCCGCCATACAATCACTACCACGCGGGCAAAAATCGGCAGGGCTGGCAATGGGGCTAACCTTGCCACAAACTTATCGCTATGTCCTATTACCCAACGCCTATCGAGTGATCATTCCACCCATGACGTCAGAAATGATGAATCTGGTAAAAAACTCCGCCATCGCCTCCACTATTGGTCTGGTAGATATGGCAGCACAGGCAGGTAAGTTACTTGATTACTCAGCACATGCTTATGAAACATTTACCGCCATTACGTTGGCCTATGTCGGAATCAATCTGGTGATTATGCTCGCCATGCACTTGCTTGAGAAAAAGGTACGTTTACCGGGTAATATTGGAGGTCAATAAATGTACGAGTTTGACTGGAGTTCGATTATCCCCAGTATTCCGTTTCTGCTACAAGGCTTAGTTATTACAGCAAAAATAACGATTATTGCTGTTGTTGTCGGTATTCTCTGGGGAACTGTGCTGGCCGTTATGCGGCTCTCTTCGATAAAAGTACTGAGCTGGTTTGCCACTTTATATGTCAATCTGTTCCGCTCTGTACCACTAGTTATGGTACTGTTATGGTTCTACCTAATTGTGCCTAGCCTAGTACAGAATGTTCTGGGGATTTCTCCGAAAACAGATATTCGTTTAATTTCAGCTATGGTTGCATTCGCCTTTTTCGAAGCAGCTTACTATTCAGAAATTATCCGGGCAGGAATTCAGAGTATCTCCCGCGGGCAATCTTCGGCAGCACTGGCATTAGGTATGACGCCAATGCAAAGTATGAGGCTGGTTATCCTGCCTCAAGCATTCCGTGCGATGACTCCGCTGTTATTGACACAGGGGATCGTACTGTTTCAAGACACCTCATTGGTGTATGTGCTCAGTCTCGCGGACTTTTTCCGTACTGCGGCAAATATCGGTGAGCGTGATGGCACTCAGGTCGAAATGATCCTATTTGCTGGTTTGGTTTATTTTATTATTAGTATTGCCGCATCTATGCTGGTTAACTATTTGAAGAAAAGGACTGTTTGATGATCTCCCTGAAAAATGTATCCAAGTGGTATGGCCAATTTCAGGTTCTCTCCGACTGCTCAACTGAAGTTAAAAAAGGTGAAGTCGTTGTAGTCTGTGGCCCATCTGGCTCAGGCAAATCCACCCTGATAAAAACGGTTAATGGTCTGGAATCCATCCAACAGGGTGAAATTCTGGTTAATGACATTAAAGTCAATGACAAAAACACCAATCTGGCACAACTACGTTCTAAAGTCGGCATGGTGTTCCAGCATTTTGAGCTGTTCCCCCATCTCTCCATCATTGAGAATTTAACTCTGGCACAGATTAAAGTGCTCAATCGTGATAAAAAAACAGCAGAAGAAAAAGGATTGAAATTACTTGAACGCGTCGGGCTTGCCAGTCAGGCGAATAAATTCCCATCGCAACTTTCCGGTGGTCAGCAGCAACGTGTAGCAATCGCCCGTGCCCTTTGTATGGACCCGATTGCCATGCTATTTGACGAACCCACCTCCGCACTCGACCCTGAAATGATCAATGAAGTGCTTGATGTCATGGTTAAACTGGCAGACGAAGGGATGACCATGATGGTTGTTACTCACGAAATGGGCTTCGCCCGTAAAGTAGCCAGCCGAGTTATCTTTATGGATGAAGGCAAAATTGTTGAAGATAGCAAGAAAGAAGATTTCTTTGCGAATCCAAAATCAGATCGCGCCAAAGAATTTCTCGCTAAAATTCTTCACTAGCCTCATTTCATCTCCGGTGGTGACACCCGTCGCCATCGGATTTTCCCTCAGAACCACTGTTTCTTATATATCAAATCAGATATGCTATGCCGATCTCATATTTTACCAACTAAATGATTGCTACCAGCGTAGCTTTTTACTCACCATAGGATTATCGGTGCCATGCAAGAACAATACCGTCCAGAAGATATAGAGCCGCAAGTTCAGCTTCATTGGCAAGAGAAGCAAACTTTTAAAGTGACAGAAGATAACAGCAAAGAAAAATATTACTGCCTGTCCATGCTACCTTACCCTTCTGGCCGACTACACATGGGCCATGTACGCAACTACACTATCGGCGATGTTATCTCCCGCTACCAGCGTATGCTGGGTAAAAATGTCCTGCAACCTATCGGTTGGGATGCGTTTGGCCTGCCTGCGGAAGGCGCCGCAGTCAAAAACAATACCGCTCCGGCTCCGTGGACCTATGCCAACATCGAATATATGAAAGGTCAGTTGAAAACACTGGGCTTCGGTTACGACTGGGATCGTGAAGTCACAACCTGTACCCCGGAATATTACCGTTGGGAACAGTGGTTCTTCACTAAATTGTATGAAAAGGGTCTGGTTTATAAAAAGACCTCCGCAGTTAACTGGTGTCCTCACGATCTGACCGTTCTAGCTAATGAACAAGTGGTCGATGGCTGTTGTTGGCGTTGTGACACTAAAGTTGAACGTAAAGAAATTCCTCAGTGGTTTATCAAGATCACTGATTATGCCGAAGAGTTGTTAAATGATCTGGATACGCTGGAAGAGTGGCCTGAACAGGTCAAAACCATGCAGCGCAACTGGATTGGTCGCTCCGAAGGGGTAGAAATCACTTTTGATGTGGCTGATAGTCAGGAGAAGCTGACCGTCTATACTACCCGTCCTGATACGTTCCTCGGCGCCACTTATGTTGCGGTTGCCGCAGGCCATCCTCTGGCAAAACAAGCAGCAGAAAATAACCCTGAACTGGTTGCTTTCATTGATGAGTGCCGTAATACCAAAGTTGCAGAAGCAGATATGGCAACAATGGAGAAGAAAGGCATGGCAACCGGTATGTTTGCTATTCATCCATTGACCAAAGAGAAAGTGGCAATCTGGGTTGCAAACTTTGTCCTGATGGAATACGGCACCGGTGCTGTCATGGCAGTTCCCGGCCACGATCAACGCGATTGGGAATTTGCGACAAAATATAACCTGCCAATGAAAGCCGTTATTCTGGACAGTGAAGGTAATGAACCAAATGTTCATGAAGCCCCGGTAACAGATAAGAATGTTCTGTTTAATTCCGGCGAATTTAGCGGTCTGAATCACGAAACCGGTTTTAATGCCATTGCTGATAAACTGGTGGAAATGGGCGTAGGTAAGCGTAAAGTCAACTATCGCCTGCGTGACTGGGGGGTTTCCCGTCAACGTTACTGGGGCGCTCCTATTCCAATGGCAACGCTGGAAGATGGCACGGTTGTTCCGGTTCCAGCAGATCAACTGCCTGTTATTCTGCCGGAAGATGTCAAAATGGATGGCATCACCAGCCCAATTAAAGCTGATCTTGAATGGGCAAAAACCACCATCAACGGACAGCCGGCACTACGTGAAACAGATACCTTCGATACCTTTATGGAATCTTCCTGGTACTACGCTCGCTATACCTGTCCAGATTATGACAAAGGCTTGCTCGATCCAGCGGCAGCTAACTATTGGCTGCCAGTTGACCAATACATCGGTGGTATCGAACATGCCATCATGCATCTGATGTATTTCCGTTTCTTCCACAAACTGATGCGTGACGCTGGCTTGGTCAATTCCAATGAACCCGCTAAACGCCTGTTATGTCAGGGCATGGTTCTCGCCGATGCTTTTTATTACACCGGCAAAAATGGTGAAAAAATCTGGGTTTCCCCAGCTGATACTATTGTTGAGCGTGATGATAAAGGACGTATCGTTAAAGCGACGGATAAAGAAGGCCATGAGCTGGTTTATACCGGCATGAGCAAAATGTCTAAATCCAAAAACAACGGTATTGATCCACAATTGATGGTAGAAAAATATGGTGCTGATACCGTTCGCCTGTTTATGATGTTCGCGGCTCCACCAGAGCTGACGTTAGAATGGCAAGAATCCAGTGTTGAAGGGGCAAATCGCTTCCTGAAACGTGTGTGGCGCCTAGTTTATGAACATAGCAGCAAAGGGGCAACTCAACCGCTGGATATCACAAACCTGACAGTGGAACAAAAAGATCTATTCCGTGATCTGCACAAAACCATCGCTAAAGTCACAGATGATGTTGGTCGCCGCCAGGCATTCAATACTGCTATTGCTGCGGTAATGGAATTAATGAATAAACTGACCCGCGCACCACAAGAAACTGAGCAAGATCGCGCTCTGATGCAAGAGGCTCTGTTGGCGGTTGTCCGTATGTTGTCACCAATAACACCTCATGCTTGCTTTACAATGTGGCAAGCTCTGGGTGGTGAAGGAGATATTGATACGACTGATTGGCCACAAGCTGATGAACAGGCAATGGTTGACGATACCAAGCTAGTCGTCATTCAAGTTAACGGTAAAGTGCGTGGTCGTGTTACTGTGCCAGCCGATGCGACTAAAGAATATGTTCATGATCTGGCAGCACAAGAGTATGGTGTGGCGAAATATCTCGAAGGCGTCACTATTCGCAAAGTCATTTATGTACCAGGCAAGCTGCTGAATCTGGTCGTCGGCTGATAAAGGAGGCAATGTGCGACATCGTATTTTAACGTTGTTGCTGGGGTTGGCGGTGCTGGTCACTGCTGGCTGCGGTTTTCATCTGCGCGGCACCACTCAGGTGCCACCGGAACTCAAAAAGCTGCAATTAACAAGCAGTGACCCATATGGGCCACTGGCCCGTTCTGTTCGTCAACAGCTTCGTCTGAATAACGTCACTATCCTTGAGGATGGCAGTGCTGATACTCCTATTTTGAAGTTAATCGGCTCTTCTGAAAATAAAGATACTGTCTCTGTTTTCCAAGATGGTAAGGCTGCTGAGCGCCAATTGACACTGTACGTTGACGCACAAGTCATTATGCCAGACGGCAGCATATACCCGCTGCGATCCAGGGTTGACCGATCTTTTTTCGACAACCCATTAGAAGCTCTGGCGAAAGATGCTGAAAACGAGATAATCAGTCAGGAAATGCGTGAACAAGCCGCTCGCGGGTTAGTTCGCCAGTTATTGACTGTTCACAACGCAGAAAAACAGAAAGCCAGAGAAAAACAGGCGGGACAGCAAGCTGCGCAAGCACAATGATCAAACTCTATCCCGAACAACTGATTTCGCAGCTCAATGAGGGGCTGCGAAACTGTTATCTGATATGGGGTAATGAACCCCTGCTATTACAGGAAAGCCAGGATCACATCCGCAAGGCTGCTGAAAAACACGCTTTCACTGAACACTTCACCTATGCACTGGATAATCACACCGAATGGGATGAGATATTCGGTATCTGTCAGTCATTAAGTCTATTTGCTAGCCGTCAAACACTCACTTTGCTTCTGCCGGAAAATGGCCCTAACGCAGCAATGGCTGAACAACTGGTAAAACTGGCAGGGCTTCTTCACCCAGATATACTGTTAATACTACGTGGTCTGAAATTGACCAAGGCTCAGGAGAACAGTAACTGGTTCAAAGCACTAGGAAAAAACGGTGTTTATGTCAGTTGTCAGCCCCCCGAACAGCACCGTCTGCCACAATGGGTTGCACAACGGGCCAAAGCTATGAAATTGACGCTGGAAGAACAGGCCAATCAACTACTGTGTTACTGTTATGAAGGAAATTTATTGGCGTTAGCTCAGGCCCTTGAGCGACTCTCCCTGCTATACCCAGATGGTAAACTGACCTTACATCGTGTTGAAAATGCAGTGAATGATGCGGCTCACTTTACACCTTATCACTGGGTAGACGCGTTATTAGCGGGTAAAGCAAAACGAACCTGGCATATTCTGAAACAGTTAAAACAAGAAGATTGCGAAGCTGTTATTCTATTACGTACCG
This sequence comes from Photorhabdus hindustanensis, assembly GCF_002968995.1. Taxonomy (NCBI): domain Bacteria; kingdom Pseudomonadati; phylum Pseudomonadota; class Gammaproteobacteria; order Enterobacterales; family Morganellaceae; genus Photorhabdus; species Photorhabdus hindustanensis. The sequence continues at coordinate 31,960 of NZ_PUWT01000043.1, read as the reverse complement.
TACAGAGAGAATTGCTGCTGCTACTCACGCTGAAACGCCAAAGTACCACAACTCCAATGAAAACGCTGTTAGATCAGCATCGAGTATGGCAAAACCGTCGCCCATTACTGGCAAGTGCGCTGCAACGTCTCACTCAACATGATTTGCAGCGAGCACTTCATTTACTTGTACAGATGGAACGCCAAATCAAACAGGATTACGGCCAGTCTATTTGGTCAGATTTAGAAACTCTTTCCATGCTGTTATGTGGAAAAACCTTACCTGAGAGTTTTCTTAATGCCTCATACCACTAATTCTACTTGCCCCAAACAACCCGTTATTCAAGCATTATTTGGTGGAACATTCGATCCCATCCATTATGGGCATTTGCAACCAGTTGAAACCCTGGCATATCAAACTGGTCTGAAACAAGTGATTTTACTACCAAATCACGTCCCGCCACACCGCCCACAACCAGAAGCCTCCGCACAACAGCGGCTTGAAATGGTACAACTAGCTGTACAAGATAACCCTCTGTTTACCGTCGATAGGCGTGAACTGGAGCGCACCATCCCCTCCTACACAATTGATACGCTAGAGTCATTCCGTCAGGAACTTGGCAACAAACAACCACTGGCATTCATAATCGGCCAAGATGCTCTATTATCACTGCATACTTGGCATCGTTGGCAAGAACTGCTGAATCTCTGCCATTTACTGGTTTGCGCTCGTCCTGGTTATCAGACCCAGTTTTCCACAACTGAAATGCGACAATGGTTTACAGAACATCAAATCCGCGATCCAAACCAGCTTGGCAATCAACCTAACGGTTATATCTACCTGGCGGATACACCGCTGCTGCCTATCTCAGCAACAGACATCCGTCAACGCCACCAACAAGGGTTAAGTTGTGACGATTTACTCCCCCTTTCAGTGCAAAAGTATATAGACTCACAGGGGTTATATCGCCAATAGCGAAATCTGCCTCGATTAGTCGCTTAGTTGGCTTACCCTTAAGTGACCTGGCATGCTATTATTCCGCACTATTTAATCAATTGTGATAAAAAATAAGGATGAGCCTTTTGCAAGGTAAAGAACTCCAACAGTTTGTTATTGATAAGCTTGAAAACTCCAAAGCACAGGATATCGTTTCCCTTGATGTTCAAGGGAAATCCAGTATTACCGATTGCATGATTATCTGCACCGGAACCTCCAATCGCCACCTGATGTCTGTCGCAGACAATCTGGTTGATGACTGTCGTGCGAGCGGCCTGATCCCACTTGGCGTTGAAGGGCAAGGCGTGTCTGACTGGATCGTCGTAGACCTCGGTGAAGTTATCGTACATGTCATGCAAGAAGAGAGCCGCCGCATGTATGAACTTGAAAAGCTCTGGAGCTGAGTTTGAAGCTGCAATTAATCGCTGTAGGTACAAAAATGCCGGACTGGATACAGGCCGGCTTTATCGATTATTTGCGCCGTTTTCCCAAAGATATGCCATTTGAATTGGTAGAAATTCCGGCTGGCAAACGGGGCAAAAATGCAGATATTAAGCGCATTCTGGAAAAAGAAGGCGAACAGATGCTGGCCGCTATTGGCAAAGGCAACCGTATTGTTACCCTGGATATTCCGGGTTCCCGTTGGGAAACACCTCAACTGGCGCAACAACTTGAACATTGGAAACGAGATGGTAGAGATGTCAGTTTATTGATAGGCGGGCCAGAAGGTCTCGCTCCAGCATGTAAAGCTGCCGCAGAACAAAGCTGGTCACTGTCACCGCTGACCTTACCCCATCCTCTGGTCCGGGTTTTGGTTGCGGAAAGCCTGTACCGGGCATGGAGCATTACCACCAATCATCCCTATCATCGGGAATAATTTGGTTATCAACGGATAAAAGCGAATTCTGGCAATGGGATGAAAAATAAACGTACCCCTTTTCGTGATTATACGGCTGAATCAGCCCTATTCGCTCGCCGCGCATTGGTGGCGTTTATTATCATCCTGGTACTGACTGGTATCCTGATTGCCAATCTTTACCATTTACAAATTACTCGCCACGAAGACTATCAAACCCGTTCAAACGAAAACCGTATTAAACTGGTTCCAATTGCGCCAAGCCGCGGTATCATCTATGACCGTAACGGCACCCCATTGGCGCTTAATCGAACCATCTACCAGTTGGAAATCATCCCCGAAAAGGTAGAAAACCTTGAGCAAACGCTAAATGATTTACGTAATGTTATCGATCTGACTGACGAAGACATTGCCAACTTTGAAAAAGAGCGTAAGCGTTCGCGCCGCTTTACCTCTATTCCATTGAAAACATCACTTGATCATATTCAAGTCGCACGCTTTGCCGTTAACCAATACCGTTTCCCTGGTTTCGAAATAAAAGGCTACCAACGCCGCTTCTATCCTTATGGCTCAGCACTGACACATATCATCGGTTATGTGGCTAAAATTAATGATAAAGATGTAGAACGATTGGATAAAGAAGGTATTTTACCTAATTACGCCGCTACCCATGACATCGGCAAACTGGGTATTGAACGCTACTATGAAGCTGTTTTACACGGCAAAACAGGTTACGAAGAAGTCGAAGTGAATAACCGAGGCCGGGTAATACGCCAATTACATGAACAACCACCGCAGGCCGGACAAGATATTTACCTCACTATCGATCTCGAATTGCAGATCTACATTGAGAAACTCCTCACAACCAGCCGTGCTGCGGTCGTTGTCAGTGATCCACGTAATGGGGAAATTCTGGCGCTGGTATCTAACCCAAGCTATGATCCAAACCTATTCGTAAACGGCATCTCCAATAAGAACTACCAGGAATTATTAAACAACCCTGATAGACCGCTTATTAATCGTGCTACTCAAGGGATCTACCCTCCAGCTTCGACAGTGAAACCTTTCATTACTGTTGCAGCACTAAGCACAGGCGTGATCAATAAAAATACCACCATTTTTGATCCGGGTTGGTGGCAATTACCGGGTTCAGAAAAACGCTACCGTGACTGGAAACGTTGGGGACATGGTAGTCTCAATCCGCATAGAGCCATTGTAGAATCAGCGGATACTTTCTTTTATCAAGTTGCCTATGATATGGGAATTGATCGTCTATCTGAATGGATGACCAAGTTTGGCTATGGCGAATACACTGGCATCGACCTGGCCGAAGAACGCACCGGTATCATGCCTACTCGCGAATGGAAACAAAGGAAATATAAAAAACCTTGGTACCAAGGAGATACCATTCCTGTTGGCATCGGCCAAGGATATTGGACAGCAACCCCCATTCAAATGGTGAAAGCGCTGATAACTTTAATTAACGATGGTAATGTAAAAACACCACATCTGCTGCTAAGCAAGAAGCTGAAAGGTGAGATGATCCCTTATCAACAAACAGAAAATATCCAGATTGGCGATATCCATTCAGGATATTGGGAATTGGCAAAAAGTGGCATGTACGGTGTTGCCAACTTGCCAAACGGTACCGGCCACAAGAGTTTTACCGGCACGCCTTATAAAGCAGCGGCCAAATCGGGAACAGCACAGGTCTACAGTTATGAAACCTACAATGCCAGTAAAATTGCAGAGCATTTACGGGATCATAAGCTGATGATTGCTTTCGCGCCTTATGAAAATCCGACCGTAGCTCTTTCCATTATTTTAGAGAATGGTGGCGCAGGTCCAGCAGTAGGAACCCTTGTTCGCCAAATCCTCGACCATGTACTATTAGGGGATAACAACACAACATTGCCGAATGCGGTCCCGACTCCCCCCGGAACAGAAAGTGACTGATTAACACCATGACAGAAAACCAAAAAAGGGTTCCTCTCTGGACCAGATTACATATCGACCTACCGTTACTCCTGTGCATTTTGGCATTGCTGATATACAGCGCTTTTGTTATGTGGAGTGCCAGCGGTCAAGATATGGGTATGATGGAGCGCAAAGTTGGTCAAATTGGCGCCGGACTGGTTGTCATGCTCATCATGGCGCAGATTCCGCCAAGAGTTTATGAAAGCTGGGCACCCCATCTCTATATTGTTTGTGTCATTTTACTGATTTTTGTCGATGCTTTTGGGCAAATAAGTAAAGGCGCACAACGCTGGCTGGATTTAGGCATCATCCGCTTCCAACCTTCTGAGATCGCCAAAATCGCAGTACCACTGATGATCGCACGCTTTATGAACCGCGATTTATGCCCGCCCTCGCTGAAAAATACCACCATTGCTCTGATGCTCATTTTTCTGCCTACTCTACTGGTCGCCGCTCAACCAGACCTAGGGACTTCAATTCTGATCGCGGCTTCTGGCCTGTTTGTCTTGTTCCTTTCTGGCATGAGTTGGCGATTGATCGGTATTGCAGCTCTACTGTTAGCCTGTTTTATCCCCATTTTGTGGTTCTTCCTGATGCATGGTTATCAGCGCGATCGCGTCATGATGCTGCTTGATCCAGAAAGCGATCCGCTAGGTAAGGGTTACCACATTATTCAATCAAAAATCGCGATTGGCTCCGGTGGCTTATCAGGTAAAGGCTGGCTATTAGGAACACAATCTCAACTGGAATTTCTGCCGGAACGTCATACAGATTTCATATTTGCCGTACTGTCGGAAGAACTTGGTTTAATTGGCGTACTACTGTTATTAACATTATATATGTTATTAATTCTGCGTGGACTGGTCATCGCAACCAAGGCGCAGAACACTTTTGGCCGGGTTATGGTTGGCGGCCTAGTGTTAATCCTGTTTGTTTATATCTTCGTCAATATCGGCATGGTGAGTGGTATTCTGCCTGTAGTAGGCGTTCCTTTGCCATTTGTCAGTTATGGCGGCTCAGCGTTAATCGTCTTAATGGCTGGCTTCGGCATTATCATGTCGATTCACACACACCGAAAATTGTTGTCTAAAAGTTTATAGAAAAGAGGTTTCAATGCGTCAACACTGGCTTATACTTGGCATGATTGCAGCCCTGCTATCCGGCTGTACTACTCCTGACAAACAAAAACCTTCCCCGTTACCAGCAGTACCAACGCAGGATGTTCTGGGAGCAGAACCTCGCTACGAGCCTTATCACCCTAGCGCCAATAATGATTATCAGATGAACGGACATACTTATCATATTGTGCAAAATCCGTCTCAATTCAGTGAAACTGGCTACGCAAGTTGGTACGGTGAGGAATCTAGCGGCAAAATGACCGCAATTGGCGAGCGTTTTAATCCTTATGCGCTGACAGCCGCCCATCCTACCCTGCCAATTCCAAGTTATGTCCGTGTGACCAACTTGAGCAATGGCCGTATGATGATTGTTAGAGTCAATGACCGTGGTCCTTATAAACCTGGACGAATTATCGATTTATCGAAGGCTTCTGCTGAACGTTTAAACCTGACTCAAAGTACCAAAGTTAAGGTTGATTTTATTGAGGTGGCCCAAGACGGTTCTGTATCTGGCCCCGGTACCATTGGCAGCCAGATAGTTAAACAGAGTTACGCTCTACCGGGTAGACCCACGCTGACAACCAGCCCACTAGGAACACCAACAATGGAGAACGTCCCTGATCAGACCGGCAGCCAGCCTTTAACAAATCAGCAGGTGGAACAAACTCAATCATTGATGGCACAACCGGAAACTACCGAGCAACTACCCGCAATGAAGCTGCAACCCCCTAAACCTGTTACAAACAGTACTTCGATAGTAACAGCACCGACAGCCGCCTCAGCGAACGGTTTTATGGTTCAGGTTGGCGCTGTTAGCAGTGAGCAACGAGCAAAAGAGTGGCAACAAACACTGGCGCAACGCTTTAATGTTCAAGGACGCGTAACTCAACATAGTAACGTTTATCGTGTACAGTTGGGGCCATTCAACAATCGCCAGCAAGCTGCCGATTTACAACAAAAACTGGCTGACCAGATACAACAGTCTTCTTTTATCGTCAGCCCTTAATCGTTCTCTTACTGATATCTCACTTTGATTCAGATATCAGTAAGAGGAGTAAAAAAATGTAAACCCGAGTCTTGTCAAAATTTGGCAATGTCAGTATTTTTTTCATTTGCTATGATGTGACTCGATATCAACCTTTTCTCACGGATGCTGTCCAACCGACCATGAAATATACAACCACTTTTCATTTTATAAAAAGCGCCACCTTGGGTGTCGCGCTGGCAATAAGTGCTTCTGCCTTTGCCGATGGAAATGATATCAACCTGAAAACGATGATCCCAGGCGTGCCTCAGATCGACGCGGAAGCTTATATCCTTATCGATTACAATTCAGGCAAAGTGCTAGCCGAAATGAATGCAGATGCACACCGTGATCCTGCCAGTCTGACAAAAATGATGACCAGTTATGTCATTGGTCAAGCAATTAAATCAGGCAAAATCCACCCAAATGATATGGTCACTGTCGGTACTGACGCATGGGCAACAGGTAATCCGGTATTTAAAGGTTCTTCCCTGATGTTCCTCAAGCCAGGCGATCAGGTCTCGGTTTCCATGTTATCCCGCGGTATAAACTTGCAATCCGGTAACGATGCCTGTGTTGCAATGGCAGATTATGTTGCCGGTAGCCAAGAGTCTTTCGTTAATTTAATGAATGGTTATGTGAAATCTCTCGGATTAAAGAATACGAATTTCAAAACCGTTCATGGTCTGGATGCAGAAGGCCAATATAGCTCTGCCCGTGATATGGCGCTGATTGGTCAAGCGCTGATCCGTGATGTTCCCGAAGAGTACGCCATCTATAAAGAAAAAGAGTTTACCTACAACAATATCCGTCAAACAAACCGTAACGGCTTGTTGTGGGATAAAAGCTTGAATGTCGATGGTATCAAAACCGGTCACACTAGCGCAGCGGGTTATAACCTGGTCGCTTCTGCAACGGAAGGCGATATGCGTCTGATTTCTGCGGTATTAGGCGGCCACACTTACAAAGGCCGAGAAACAGAAAGTAAGAAACTACTGACCTGGGGTTTTCGTTTCTTCGAAACTGTTGCTCCTCTGCAAGCAAACAAAGAGTTCGCTTCTGAACCAGTCTGGTTTGGCGATAACGATAGGGTTCAGTTAGGTGTTGATAAAGATGTTTATCTGACTATTCCCCGTGGCCGTCTGAAAGATCTGAAAGCCAGCTATGTCATGAATAATAGTGAATTACATGCACCACTGGCGAAAGATCAAGTCGTGGGTACTATCAACTTTCAACTTGATGGTAAGACTATTGAACAGCGGCCTTTAGTCGTCATGAATGAAGTAAAAGAAGGCGGCATCTTTAGCCGCTTTATCGATTACATCAAGCTACTATTTCATCATTGGTTTGGCTAATTCTTGAGATAATTAAGCGATAAACCCCACCAAAGCGAATCGGGCTACCGCCCAATCGCAGTAAGTCCCCCGCGTTTTAAGGCGGGGGAAAGTATCAAATTTTACAGAAGAAACTGACCGTACGATCGCGGAAAGCAAAAACAGGAGCGCCCATGAAAACGAAATTAAATGAACTACTTGAGTTCCCTTGTTCATTCACTTACAAAGTGATGGGCCTGGCGGAGCCTGAGCTAGTCAATCAGGTCGTTGAAGTAGTTCAACGCCATGCACCGGGCGATTACTCTCCACAAGTGAAACCAAGCAGCAAAGGCAACTACCACTCAGTATCCATTACCATCAATGCAACCCATATTGAACAGGTAGAAACGCTGTATGAAGAGTTAGGTAACCTTGAATTGGTACGGGTCGTGCTGTAATAGAAGCAGAGAAATCCCCTATAATTTCACAGGGGATTCTTTATCTATCAGAAATACCACTATTTCAAGCGCACTAAACTGGAGAGAACCTCTTCCGAGGGTTATACTGACCAAATCTTATAGCTATAAAATGAAGTTTCAATTGCAACATAAAACGATTTTCTTACGTCAATTAGGAATACAACCCTACGGGCCGATTTCTGATGCAATGCACTTATTCACTGAGCAGCGAGATATTAATACACCTGATGAAATTTGGCTGGTACAGCATCCAAAAGTCTTTACTCAAGGACAAGCAGGTAAAGCTGAACATTTGCTATCCCTCGGTGATATTCCGATTATTCAATCCGATCGTGGTGGACAAGTCACCTATCATGGCCCTGGTCAACAGGTTATGTATGTCATGATTGACATCAAACGCGCCAAAATTGGTGTACGGCAATTGGTTACGGCGATAGAGGATACTGTCATTAAAACCCTTGCTCACTTTGGTGTGGAAGCCTATGCCCGCCCGGATGCCCCCGGTGTCTACGTCAATGAAGCCAAAATTTGCTCTCTTGGATTACGGATACGCAAAGGTTGTTCTTTCCACGGGTTAGCCCTCAATATCGCAATGGATTTAGAACCCTTTTTGCGTATTAATCCTTGTGGCTATGCCGGCATGAAAATGATTCAACTCAGTGAGTTAGTTCCCGGAATTACTGTTGAGCAAGTACAGCCTATTCTGGTGGAGAAATTTTGCCAGCAGTTAGGATTTAAATTGAACAATTAAAGATGCTATAATTTTTTAACATTTTTCAAAAATTTTTTAATGGTTTGTCATACAGTAGACTGAATGATAAATCTCAACCTGATGAATTTAACACTGGAACCAGCACGATTATGAGTAAACCAATTCAGATGGAACGTGGCATTAAGTACCGCGACGCAGACAAAATGGCGCTGATCCCGGTCAAAACAGTGATGACCGAACGTACAGAAATCTTGCGTAAACCTGAGTGGATGAAAATCAAACTTCCTGCGGATTCCAGCCGCATTCAGGGCATCAAATCCGCCATGCGCAAAAATGGTCTGCATTCCGTCTGTGAAGAAGCGTCCTGCCCTAACCTGGCTGAATGTTTCAATCACGGTACAGCAACCTTCATGATCCTTGGCGCAATTTGCACCCGCCGTTGCCCTTTCTGTGATGTTGCACACGGCCGCCCAATGGCGCCTGACACCAACGAACCGGTAAAACTGGCACAAACCATTAAAGATATGGCTCTGCGCTACGTTGTCATCACCTCCGTTGACCGTGATGATCTACGTGACGGTGGCGCTCAACACTTTGCTGATTGCATCTCTGCTATTCGTGAAAAAAATCCATCCATCAAAATTGAAACCTTAGTGCCTGATTTCCGTGGACGTATGGATCGCGCACTTGAAATACTGACAGCGACACCACCCGACGTCTTTAACCATAACCTGGAAAACGTACCCCGGGTTTACCGTCAAGTGCGCCCTGGTGCAAACTATGAGTGGTCACTAAAATTACTTGAAAAGTTTAAAGAAGCCCACCCTGATATTCCAACCAAGTCAGGTCTGATGGTCGGTCTCGGAGAAACCAACGAAGAAATTCTTGATGTTATGCGCGATCTGCGCCGCCACGGTGTCACCATGCTGACCTTGGGCCAATATCTACAGCCTAGTCGTCATCATTTACCGGTACAGCGCTACGTCAGCCCACAGGAATTTGATGAAATGAAAGAAGAAGCGTTAGCTATGGGATTCACCCATGCTGCCTGCGGTCCATTTGTTCGTTCTTCTTATCATGCTGACTTGCAAGCCAGAGGTGAAGAGGTCAAATAACCCAGTTTCTTATACCCTATGGATTTCAAGCTGCATCGCGACGGCAAGGGAGTGAATCCCCGGCAGCATAGCAAACTATGTGACCGGGGTGAGCGAGTGCAGCCAACAAAGAGGCAGCTTGAAAGATGACGGGTATATTATGACTAATATTATTCTGGCGGTATTTATCGGAGGCGGTTTAGGCAGCGTATTACGCTGGTTTATCAGCCTCCGCCTTAATAATATTTCTTCTAATATCGCGATTGGCACCCTTACTGTTAACTGTATCGGTGCATTAATTATCGGACTAGGGTTAGCCTATTTTAATAAATCTACCCATCTCGATCCGGCTTGGAAATTGATGTTGACCACCGGTTTTTGTGGCGGTTTAACAACCTTTTCCACCTTTTCTGTTGAAGTGGTTTATTTGTTACAGGATGGAAAACTAGGATGGGCACTGGGAACAGTTTTGCTTAATCTTTTTGGATCATTATTAATGACCATGTTAGCTTTCGTATTGATGCGTGAACTTTAAATTAAAATTACCTGCATATCGCACAAGCCAAAAAAAACCCGTTGAAATAACGGGTTTTCGAAATACGGAGTTAAAATCAGATAGCGACAACGTTTACAGCAGATGGACCTTTAGCGCCGTCAGTGATTTCAAACTCTACTTTTTGACCTTCTGCCAAAGTTTTAAATCCGTTACTCTGAATAGCAGAGAAATGCACAAATACGTCTTTGCTACCATCTTCTGGAGTGATAAACCCGAATCCTTTAGATTCATTAAACCACTTAACGTTACCTTTAATTTTTGACATCAAACTTACCTTTAACGTGAAAATTAAGACACAAAATCTGTGTCGCATACAGTACAGCAAATAAGTTGGTTCATTGTCTACAACCAAGATCACGAAAAGCATAATAAAATACGATAGATGTTATCTTTAATTTAGTTTTACCACTAAATAATACACATATATAAATATCTATAACCCTCCCTGGTCTTTTATCACACAATTTACCTAACAAACAAATGACTAGGCTTTTTCATGTTCCAATAGCCAACTTTTAATATTCAAGCCTCCGGTATATCCCACCAATTTACCATCATGTCCAATAACACGATGGCAAGGCACAATTAATGAGATCGGATTACGAGAATTAGCCATTCCTACCGCGCGGCAATAATTAACTGAACCTAATGCTAATGAAAGTTGCTTATAACTCCACACTTCTCCAAATGGGATCTTACATAGCTGTAACCATACACGCTGCTGGAATTCAGTTCCTGCCGGGTTGAGTGGAACAGAAAACTCAGTACGCTTACCGGCAAAATATCCCCGTAACTCTTTCACGCACTGCTTAGTAATATCATTTTTTACTTCGGGCGCTGTTTTTTCATCAACAAAATATAGACTGGTCACCCCCTTATCATCCGCAGTGATATGAATATACGGTTTAGGGAATCCTTTGGGTGTATCAAAATAGTGATGATACATAACCACCTCCATTGAAAAAAATATCAATCATTATAGGGATTAGAGTAAATCGTCTTTTCGACAAATTGCAATGATGAATTCAGTTGCTCCCTTACCACCGACTAGAAAACTTAAACTTGTCTAAAGGCGAAAAGCCGGCCAACAAACAGAGAATAACTCACATTGTAATTTTAATGATAGTCACTCGATGTAAAATTAACACCATATATAGTATGGTTGAAATAAAATTTCACTATATATAGTATAGCTCAAGTTCTGGCCTTTAGTAAAATTATTACTCATGAACCAAATTTTGCCATTGCATGCCCACAAACTGACAAAGGAGTCGTTAATGAGCATTACCATTTATAGCAAACCAGACTGTGTACAATGCAACGCAACCTATCAAGCGCTAAGCCGAAGAAACATTCCTTATCAGATTGTCGATTTGACCGAAAACCCGCAGGCTTTAGCGACTATCCGTGCTATGGGCTATCAGCAAGTTCCTGTGGTTGTCACGGACACACAGCATTGGTCAGGATTTCGTCCAGATAAAATCAACGCATTAACTGAGAATTTGTAGGTTTATTATGAATATAAATCCGCTGATCTATTTCTCCAGTTCGTCCAGTAATAGCCATAGATTTGTTCAGAAACTGGAGATACCAGCCCTTCGTATTCCGATCAATCAATCGGGTAACCTATTAAATGTAACTTCTCCTTACATTTTACTGACACCCAGTTATGGCGGTGGTAGTGCTAAAGGCGCCGTTCCACTACAAGTGATTCGATTTCTAAATATCGCCGAAAACCGGGCACTAATCCGGGGAGTCATCGCGGCCGGGAATACAAACTTTGGCGAAGCTTACGGCATAGCTGGACGGATAATTTCAGAGAAATGTCAAATCCCCCTCCTATACCGTTTTGAACTGTTGGGCACTGAAGAAGATGTACAACGGGTACGCCAAGGTATTCAAAGATTCTGGCAACTGATTCATTAGAGAATAGGTAATTATGACTTTTCAAATTAATGCACAACAGGATTATCATGCTTTAAATGCCTTGCTCAATCTGTACGATAGTGAAGGAAAGATGCAATTTGATAAAGACAAACTGGCTACTCATTACTATTTTCGCCAGCATGTAAATCCAAACACACTATTTTTTAATAGCTTAAAAGAGAAGCTGGATTTCCTCCAACAAGAAGGATATTACGAAACAAACGTGCTGGAGCAATACGATTTTGCTTTTATTAAAAAGCTCTTTCAGCAAGCCTATAGCAAAAAATTCCGCTTTCAAACCTTTCTGGGCGCATTCAAATATTACACCGGCTATACTCTGAAAACCTTCGATAATAAACGCTATCTGGAACGCTATGAAGATCGGGTATGCATGGTAGCACTGACCCTGGCCCAAGGCGATCAGATGCTGGCTTGTCGTCTGGTGGACGAGATGATCAGCGGCCGTTTTCAACCAGCAACGCCAACCTTTCTTAATTGTGGTAAGAAACAGCGAGGAGAATTGGTTTCCTGTTTCCTGCTGCGCATTGAAGACAATATGGAATCCATCGGACGTTCGGTGAATTCAGCATTACAGCTTTCAAAACGTGGCGGTGGTGTCGCATGTTTACTCAGTAACCTACGGGAAACGGGTGCCCCGATAAAAATGATTGAAAACCAATCATCAGGTGTTATCCCAGTGATGAAAATGCTGGAAGATGCATTCTCATATGCCAATCAACTCGGTGCACGCCAGGGTGCAGGCGCTGTTTATCTTCATGCTCATCACCCCGATATTCTCCGTTTTTTGGATACAAAACGGGAAAATGCCGACGAAAAAATTCGTATCAAAACACTCTCTATTGGCGTCGTTATTCCTGATATTACTTTTAAGTTGGCTAAACATAATGAAGATATGTATCTATTCTCACCTTATGATATTCAACGGGTTTATGGTGTTCCAATGTCCGAAATTAGCATTACAGAAAAATATGTTGAAATGGTGAATAACCAACAAATTCGGAAATCAAAAATAAATGCCCGCGAATTTTTCATGACGTTAGCTGAGATCCAATTCGAATCTGGCTATCCCTATATTATGTATGAAGACACTGTGAATAATGCTAACCCAATTAAAGGTCGGATTAATATGAGTAATTTATGTTCCGAAATTTTACAGGTTAACAGCGCCAGCGAATATGAAGATGATTTAAGTTACCGCCATATTGGGAAAGATATTAGTTGTAATCTGGGATCAATGAATATAGCTCATACAATGGATTCACCTGATTTTGCCCTCTCTATTGAAACGGCTGTCCGCGCTTTAACCTCGGTATCAGATATGAGCCATATCCGTTCAGTTCCTTCTATCGAAAAAGGAAATCAGGATTCTCATGCTATTGGTTTGGGGCAAATGAATCTTCACGGCTATTTGGCAAGGGAAAAAATTCATTATGGTTCTGAAGAGGGAATAGATTTCACCAATATCTATTTCTATATCGTAACTTATCACGCTCTACGTACTTCCAATCAAATCGCTATTGAACGCGATAGCTATTTTAAAGGCTTTAAAGATTCTCGTTATGCCAGTGGTGAATTTTTCAATAAATATATAGAAAAGGCATGGCAACCTCAGACAAAAAAAGTCTCTCAATTGTTTAAACAAGCAGGAATAACCATTCCTAATCAACAAGACTGGCTTACATTAAAAGCCTCAATTATGACTCATGGTATTTACAATCAAAACCTCCAAGCTATTGCTCCTACAGGTTCTATTTCATATATCAACAATTCAACCTCAAGCATTCACCCGATTGTATCCCGTATTGAGATCCGTAAAGATGGTAAAACAGGACGGGTATATTACCCAGCGCCATTTATGACGAATAATAATCTTGAATATTACCAAGATGCTTACGAAATAGGACCGGAAAAAATTATTGATACTTATGCTATAGCCACTCAACACATCGATCAAGGATTATCACTGACACTCTTCTTCAAAGAAGATGCCACTACACGTGATATTAACAAAGCCCAAATTTATGCCTGGCGTAAAGGAATTAAAACACTTTATTACATCCGTCTGAAACAGACTGCTCTGAAAGGCACGGAAGTACAAGATTGTGTTTCATGCTCACTGTAAAATGATTCTGGAAATTTATTATGATTAGTAATCCTATACGCGCAATTAACTGGAACCGAATTGAAGATGACAAAGATCTAGAAGTTTGGAACCGACTGACAACTAATTTTTGGTTACCGGAAAAAATTCCATTATCCAATGATATTCCTTCATGGAATACACTGACGACAGAAGAAAAAGAGCTGACTATTCGGGTATTCACCGGGCTGACGCTACTGGACACAATTCAGAACACCGTTGGCGCTCCAGCGTTAATGGAAGATGCTCTGACACCTCACGAAGAAGCGGTTATGTCCAATATTAGCTTTATGGAAGCTGTTCACGCGCGTTCTTATAGTTCGATTTTTTCAACATTATGCCTAACAACTGATGTGGATGATGCTTATCGCTGGAGTGAAGGGAATATTTCATTACAGAATAAAGCTAAAATTATATTAAATCATTATAGTTATCATCATCCATTAAAGAAAAAGGTTGCCAGTGTTTTTCTAGAATCATTTTTATTCTATTCAGGCTTCTATTTACCTATGTATTGGTCAAGTCGAGGAATATTAACAAATACAGCCGATTTAATCCGACTTATTATCCGAGATGAAGCCATTCATGGTTATTATATTGGATATAAATTTCAACAATCATTAAATAAACATTCAACATTAGAGCAAAAAGAAATTAAAGAATTCACTTTTTCATTATTATTAGAATTATACGAAAATGAAATTAAATATACAGAAGAACTTTATGATATTGTTGGCTGGAGTGAAGATGTTAAAAAATTCTTGCATTATAATGCTAATAAAGCGTTAATGAACCTTGGCTACGAAACCTTATTTCCTCCAGAAATGACAGATGTCAGCCCTGCAATTCTCTCTGCATTATCACCAAATGCCAATGAAAACCATGATTTCTTTTCTGGTTCAGGTTCATCATATATTATCGGTAAAGCAGTTAATACCGAGGATGAAGATTGGAATTTCTAAAGAGAATGATTTTATTTTACATAGGATAATTCAAAATAACCATAATACTCTAATATTTTAATGGCCAGATTATTGAGCCTCTTTTTTAAACGATAAAACGCCATAAAATCCTTATATCTTTATGGCGTTTTTTCATGATTGTTACCATTTCTACGGATATTTTTTTTACCACCCACGCCTCTTATTATCATCCTTAACAACAAAAAACATTAATATAGCTAATTAATTATAAATTAAATTTCATTCCAATTAGATATAATCAACATTATAAACTAATAATCGATTCTATTCACAATATGATGAATGATTTATTTGGCAATCAAATTAAAAAATGCATCAATAACAGAAACATAGAATAATATTACCCTTTTAATATCCACATTGATTTATACGAAATAATTTGCCAATAACAATGAAATTACGACAAATACATCTAATTTAAGTCATTTAATATTACTATTTTTTACATTAATTATTATTAACATAGGGTTGTCAGGCTCTCTCAGTGTGTTAGGGTATATATATTCAAAGAATCATGCAGAGATGAATAATGCATAACACCATTACATAACCATCGAAAGGGAAGTAACTATTTCATGGCAATTAAACTTGAAGTTAAAAACCTCTATAAGATATTTGGCGATCATCCAGAATATGCTTTCAAATTATCGAATTCAGGCTTAAGCAAAGATCAGATATTTGAAAAGACAGGTATGACTGTCGGCATACAAAATGCCAATCTGGCCATTGAAGAAGGCGAAATATTTGTCATCATGGGATTATCAGGCTCCGGCAAATCCACAATGGTACGCCTTCTCAATCGCCTGATAAAACCAACTCGCGGCCAGGTATTAATTGACGGTGAAGATATTTCTGAGATTCCAGAAACAGCATTAAGAGAAATTCGCCGTAACAAAATCAGTATGGTTTTCCAATCATTTGCACTGATGCCACATCTAAACGTACTGGAAAACAGCGCCTTTGGTATGGAACTTGCCGGGATCGCCAAACAAGAGCGCGATAAAAAAGCATTGGATGCACTGAAACAGGTAAACCTGGAAAATTATGCGCAATCCTATCCAGATGAGCTATCAGGCGGAATGCGCCAACGTGTCGGGCTTGCCAGAGCATTAGCTAATAACCCAGATATTTTGCTAATGGATGAAGCGTTTTCTGCCCTCGACCCATTAATTCGTACAGAAATGCAAGATGAACTGTTAAGTCTGCAAGGCAATCAGCCACGGACTATCGTCTTTATTTCTCACGATTTAGATGAAGCAATGCGCATCGGCGATCGGATTGCCATTATGCAAGACGGTGTTGTTGTACAAGTCGGCACGCCTGATGAAATCCTGAATAATCCAGCAAATGACTATGTGAAAACTTTCTTTCGTGGCGTAGATATCAGCCATGTATTTAGTGCTAAAGACATTGCCCGCCGCCGTCCAGACTCTCTGCTTCATATTGCACCCGGTTTTGGTCCTCTTTCTGCATTGAAAGTCCTCGATGACGAAAACAGAAACTATGGTTACTTGATCGAACATGGACAAAAATTCGCCGGTATAGTTTCCACAAATTCATTGGAAAAAGCATTACGGGAAAAAAAACCTATCGAACACGCCATATTAGCGGAACCGACCGCCGTTGCCGCAGATATGCCCCTCAATGAGCTGATTGCTGTTGTAGCACAATCACCTTGTGCGGTTCCGGTTGTTGGAAATAACGACAAATACATCGGCGTTATTTCCAAAGGGATGCTGTTGCAGGCATTAGATAAGGAGACACCAAATGAGTAATCAAAACGAACATCAAACTCAGCCTGGACAGAATACACAGGGTACCCCTTCCTCTAATGTGGATAATACAGATCCCTGGAGCAACGGAACCAGTGCTGACAATGCAACAGGTTCTGACTGGCTGGATGCTCCCACAACTACGGTACAGCCTGAACATTTCAATATCATGGACCCATTCCAACACCCACTTATCCCCTTAGATTCATGGGTAACACATGCCATTGATTGGATTGTGCTAAATTTTCGTCCTGCATTTCAGGGGATACGCGTCCCCATTGATTTTGTTCTCAGTGGCTTTGAACAATGTCTGACTTCAATACCGGCCCCTATTGCCATCCTATTTTTCGCCTTGATTGCCTGGCAGTTATCAGGCATTAGCATGGGTATTACCGCGCTGATTTCTCTGGTAATTATTGGTGCAATAGGCGCATGGTCTGAAGCGATGGTTACGCTATCGCTAGCTCTGACATCTCTGTTGTTCTGCACTATCGTTGGCTTACCACTTGGTATATGGCTGGCACACAGCAAGAGATCTGCAAAAATCATCCAACCGCTGCTTGATGCCATGCAAACCACACCGGCATTCGTCTATCTGGTTCCGATTGTCATGCTGTTTGGCATCGGTAACGTGCCTGGAGTTATCGTCACCATTATCTTTGCTCTCCCCCCGATTGTCCGTCTGACAATTTTAGGCATCAAACAAGTTCCGACAGATCTGATAGAAGCAGCCGAATCTTTTGGCGCCAGCCCTCGCCAGATGCTGTTTAAAGTTCAATTACCACTGGCTATGCCAACCATTATGGCCGGTGTCAACCAAACCTTGATGCTAGCCCTATCAATGGTTGTTATTGCATCAATGATTGCAGTTGGTGGTTTAGGCCAAATGGTTTTGCGAGGTATTGGCCGTCTCGATATGGGACTTGCCGCAGTAGGCGGCGTCGGGATTGTTATTCTGGCGATTCTCCTTGACCGCCTAACACAGTCTCTTGGCCGCGATAACCGAACGAAAGGAGTAAATCGCTGGTATGCCACCGGACCTATTGGATTAATTACCCGTTTATTCAGCCAAAAAGCATAACCTTCAAAAACACCGATCAAACCACAAGAATTTGGTAAACACATGATGACCGCAACAGGAGAAAAAACCATGCGCAAAATAGTTATCTGGGCGATATCCCTGTCATCACTGATAAGCTCTCAATTATTCGCTGTCGAACTACTAGGTAAAGGTATCAGCGTACAACCCGTACAAAGCACCCTTAGCGAAGAAACATTCCAGACGTTGATCGTCAGTAAAGCATTGGAAAAACTTGGCTATGATGTCAAACCCATCAAAGAAGTAGACTACAACGTCGCCTATTCCTCTATCGCTTCCGGTGACGCAACCTTTATGGCTGTAAGTTGGGAACCTCTGCACAACACCCAATATCAGGTAACAGGCGGCAACGCAAAATTCTACCGTGTTGGCAACTATGTAGAAAATGCCGCTCAGGGGTACTTAATCGACAAAAAAACAGCGGAAAAATACAACATCACGAATATTGCCCAACTGAAAGATCCGAAAATAGCCAAATTATTCGATACTAACGGTAATGGCAAAGCCGATTTGACTGGCTGTAATCCCGGTTGGGGCTGTGAAATCGCCATTAACCATCATCTTAAAGCTTATGGTTTAAACAATAGCGTTGAGCATAATCAAGGGAACTATGCGGCCATGATGGCAGATACTATTACCCGCTATAAAGAAGGCAAACCCATCTTATATTACACATGGACACCTTATTGGGTCAGTGATGTGCTGAAACCGGGCAAAGATGTTGTCTGGCTGCAAGTTCCTTTCTCCGCTATGCCTAACGATGAAAGGATAGATACGAAACTGCCAAATGGTGCTAACTATGGTTTCCCGCCAAGTATTATGCACATTGCCGCCAATAAAAAGTGGGCAGAAGTCAACCCGTCCGCCGCCAAACTATTTTCTATCATGAAAATGCCCCTCGCTGATATCAACGCCCAAAATTTGCGGATGCATAATGGTGAAGCATCACAAGCGGAGATTGAACGTCACGCCAATGGTTGGATTAAGGCTCATCAGAAATTGTTTGATGGTTGGATCGAAACCGCCGCCAAGGCTGCCGAAAATAATTAACATTCTGGATATCACAGTGAATTGGTCTATACCAATTCACTATTTTTCACTTTCATTTTCTTTTATACCAAACTTATCGACTCAATTAGTGTTTTTAAGTTTAACCCCTCGATTCCCTCTGTTTTAACATTGAATCTGATAATAAAAAATCATTACAATGTGAAAAATTTATCACGTGACTACTTACTGTTTTTAATAAATTAAATATCTATCTCCCTCACTTAACCTGCTGTTTAAATATAAGAAAACCTATCTATGGAAGAAAATATTTCCCGTACATCATTAAGCCCTGCTTTAGTAGCTCTGATGGCGATCGCCACAGGTCTGGTTGTCGCCAGCAACTACTATGCGCAACCACTGCTCGATACTATCGCACTACAATTTAATCTGACCGCCAATGAAGCGGGATTTATTGTGACCACAGCTCAATTGAGCTATGCCGTCGGCTTGATATTCCTTGTACCACTAGGTGATATATTTGAGCGACGCGGCCTGATTGTCTCCATGACAATATTAGCCGCCGTTGGATTATTGATTACCGCTACATCGCAAAACATCTGGCAAATGCTATTAGGAACGGCACTGACGGGCTTATTTTCGGTAGTCGCCCAAGTACTGGTTCCTCTGGCCGCAACACTTGCCCTCCCCCACCAGCGCGGGAAAGCTGTCGGTACGATTATGAGCGGTTTACTGCTTGGAATATTACTGGCAAGAACCATATCAGGAACAATGACGACTCTTGGTGGCTGGCGAACCGTTTTTTGGATTGCCAGCGTCTTATTGGTGATCCTTTCTTTAACATTATGGCGCTACCTGCCCCGTTATAAACAAGTAACTGATCTCAATTATTTCCAATTACTACGCTCTATTGCAAAATTCGTTACTACAACCCCTCTTCTAAGAGTACGCTCTATACTGGGAGCACTGACATTTGCCAATTTCAGCATGCTATGGACATCAATGGCATTCCTGCTCTCAGCGCCTCCTTTTAACTATTCCGAAGGCGTAATCGGCTTATTTGGGTTAGTCGGCGCCGCCGGAGCACTGATGGCAACCAAAACTGGGCAACTCGTTGATAAAGGAAAAGACTCTCTGACCACCACCATTTCTCTGGTGCTATTACTACTTTCATGGATACCGATCGGCTTAGCCAAAGAATCATTAATTGGCTTTATGATAGGTATTTTGCTTCTTGATATCGCAATTCAAGGCGTTCACGTTACGAATCAAAGCACGATATACCGCATTATGCCGGAAGCCAGAAACCGACTCACTGCCGCTTACATGACCATCTATTTTATCGGTGGAGCCTTTGGCTCTCTGGTTTCAGGCTATGCTTACAAACACTCAGGTTGGTATGGCGTCGCAGCCGCTGGCATGGCTATCTGTACAATCAACCTAATCGTTTGGTTTTTCGGCAAAAAGTACGAACCAAAGACGTCGTAAAAAAACAAGCTATGACATAAAAACGCTTAAATAAAAACATTTATGAAACATTTATTAAGGATGATATTTTCTATTTGATTTCCTTTTGTTAATGTTACATAACATTTATATAACCAGATGGATTTTATGCCTGTTTCTGATACATCATCCCCCTTAACCAGTAAAAAATCTTCTTTTACTGAAGGAATAATAGACAGTTTACCTATTGTCATCGGTTACATTCCCGTAGCCTTTGCTTTTGGTCTCAATGCTGTAAAACTTGGCTTCAACCCAATAGAAGCCATCTTCTTTTCATGCATCATCTACGCCGGTGCAAGTCAATTTGTCATCACAGCTTTATTAAGCGCAGGCACATCACTATGGATCTCTGCCCTAACAATCATAGCAATGGATGTTCGCCATGTTCTTTATGGCCCATCTTTAAGGCACCGTATCAAAGATAAGTTAACGGAGAAAAAAACCGTTATCTGGGCTTTTGGTCTGACAGATGAAGTTTTTGCCGCCGCTACTGCAAAACTTATTAAGAACCAACGGAGCTGGAGTGAAAACTGGATGGTTGCTATTGCGATCTGTTCCTGGCTGGCTTGGGTCGTAGGTACCGCAGCCGGGGCATTTCTTGGTAACGGTTATTTGGAGTCCTACCCTGCCGTAGAAGCTGCCATGATTTTCATGTTGCCAGCACTGTTTCTCAGTTTTCTTCTTGCTTCTTGCAGAAAGCAAAATAGTTATTGTGTTGCAACCGCGCTAACCGGGGCACTGTTGGGAATTACATTTTTCTCAATTCCAGTTGCTATTCTGGCAGGTATTGTCGGTGGCTGTATCGCAGCACTGTTACAACCGCAAAATAGTTGCGATGATTCTTGTGAACAAAAGGAAACACCATGATTGACAGCAAGATTTTGCTTATTGGGCTATTTGTTGGGTTAGCTAACTTTTCGTTTCGCTATCTGCCACTGCGGTTTGGGAAAGCACGCCAATCTGCCGGCAGGAAAGGTGGAAAAACAAGCATTATTCTTGACAGTATTGGTATTGCATCCATTTGTTCTTTACTCATCGTATCGGGTGTACCTGATGTGATGAGAGAGAGTCAAAAACTATTTCCGACCCTCATCGGCTGTCTGGCCATCTGCTTAATCTTTTACAAAACAAGGAAAATTATACTCGCAACGTTATTCGGCGCACTGCTTTTTGGACTAACATTCAAAATATTTATGAATTAGGTATCAATATCAAAAGAAATATGATGATAACAAATAACTACAATTGCTAAATTTATCTTTTAATATACCATTTGGATGTTTGATAACAAAAGTTATCTTACCAGTTGAAACTAATAAGGTATCTAAATAATGGAAAGTTCGTTTACGCCTACCGAAGAATTACTGAATATTCGTGCAGCACAGCAAGCCAAATTAAATAAAGATATCCCTTATCAAGAGATCCTGTTGACTAGGTTATCAATGCACGTCCAAAGTAAATTGCTTGAAAACCGTAATAACATGCTGAAAGCTCAAGGAATCAATGAAACTTTGTTCATGGCCCTGATGATCCTTGATACTAAGGAAAGCCACAGCATTCAGCCATCAGAATTAAGTGCCGCATTGGGTTCTTCCCGTACTAATGCCACTCGTATTGCTGATGAATTAGAGAAACAGGAATGGATTGAAAGAAAGGAAAGTCATAACGACCGTCGTTGCCTTCATCTTCATCTGACAGAACAAGGTACAAAATTTTTAAATAGTTTGCTTCCACCTCAACATGATTGCCTGAGAAGACTTTGGTCATGTCTTGACCAGGAGGAACAAAAACAGTTAGAAAAGTTAATGAGAAAATTACTGGTCAGACTTGATACAATGGGCGATTGTATCAAAAAATAGCTTGTTGTTTAATCGATCGATTTTTGATCAAACAATACTTTCTTGGTCAAATTGTTCGAAAAAATTTTCCTGTTAGCTAAGATGATCTTTTCTGCAAAAAGCTAACTATTATTCTTCGATAACATTGGATCCTGTGTCGTTCACCTTTCCAGTAGCGATGATATAGCGCTACTGGAAGGTGATCTGAAAAAAATAGTATTACTAGAAGATAAATAACAAGCATGGGGATTTACTATGAGCGCAAATGAGGAAATAGAAGTACAAGCGGCACAAGATCCAAACAGTAGCAAAAAAAGGCAACGCAGTCGTGCCTTAATGTTACTAACCCTTGTCTTCGCCCTGCTCGGTGTTGCCTACTTTTTCTATTGGTTTCTCATTTTACGCCACCACCAAGAAACAGATAACGCCTACGTTACAGGTAATCAAGTTCAAATCATGTCGCAAGTTGCTGGCAGTGTAATCACCGTTAACTTTGATAATACTGACTTTGTGAAAAGCGGTAGTGTATTAGTACAACTCGATCCCCGTGATGCAGAATTAGCATTAGAAAAAGCAAAAACAGCATTAGCCAACAGTGTTCGCCAAACACATCAACAGATAGTTAACAGTAAACAGTATCAGGCTAACATCGCTCTACGCAGATCCGAATTAACCAAAGTTCGAAATGATCTTAGCCGTCGTGAAATACTTAGCGTTCAAAAAGTCATTGGCAAAGAAGAGTTGCAACATGCACAGGAAGCCGTCGCCAGCGCCCGAGCCGCGCTGGATATGGCTATCGAACAATATAACGCTAATCAAGCAATTGTTCTGAATACGCCTCTAGAGAAACAACCTGCCGTTGAACAAGCTGCAACAGAAGTCCGTAATGCCTGGCTGGCGCTACAACGCACAAAAATAGTCAGCCCAATCGATGGCTATGTCTCACGCCGTAGTGTACAAGTTGGTGCTCAAATTAATAAAAATACTCCACTAATGGCGATAGTTTCGGCAAACGATATGTGGATCGAAGCTAACTTCAAAGAGACGCAAATTTCTGGTATGCGCATTGGTCAACCCGTGGAAATCACCAGCGATTTCTATGGTGGGAGCAAAGTATTTAGCGGCAAAATTACTGGCCTTGATATGGGTACCGGCAGCGCCTTCTCTTTATTACCCGCTCAGAACGCCAGTGGCAATTGGATTAAGGTTGTACAACGTTTACCCATCCGCATTGAGTTTGATCCTGGGCAATTAGAAAAATACCCATTACGCATCGGCCTCTCGACTAAAGTCAGAGTAGATACTACAAATCCTGATGGACCCGTTCTGTCTGATAGAACACGCACGAAATCGGCTTATCACACCACGGCTCTGGCAATAGATATGTCTCCTGCCAATAAGATAGTTAATGACATTATTAATAGTAATGCTGGAAAATAATACCGGAGGCCAAGGTGACAAGACAGCCGCTTACAGGTGCCAAACTTGCATGGATGACCATTGCGTTATCCTTGGCAACGTTCATGCAAGTGTTAGATTCCACCATTGCTAACGTAGCGATACCCACTATTTCAGGTAATCTGGGATCATCAAATTCTCAAGGGATCTGGGTAATTACTTCTTTCGGCGTTGCCAATGCGATATCCATCCCGATTACTGGATGGCTGGCAAAACGCATCGGCGAAGTTAAATTATTCATCTGGTCAACCGCACTATTCTCCATCGCTTCCTGGCTATGCGGTATTTCCAACAGTCTTAACATGCTAATCTTCTTTCGGGTTATTCAAGGATTAGTTGCAGGTCCTCTTATCCCTCTTTCACAAAGCCTACTTCTGAACAATTATCCACCAGCCAAAGGAAATATGGCATTGGCGTTATGGTCACTCACGATTATTGTCGCGCCGATTTTTGGACCTATTCTGGGTGGTTACATCAGTGATAACTACCATTGGGGATGGATTTTCTTTATCAACGTTCCTGTTGGTATAGCGATTATTCTGATTGCTATGCAAACGCTGAAAGGGCGTGAAACTCAAACAGAGATCAAACCTATCGACACAATAGGACTGATGTTGTTGGTTGTCGGCGTTGGTTGTTTACAAATCATGCTAGATCAGGGTAAAGAGCTAGACTGGTTTAATTCTACAGAAATTATCATTTTGGCGGTTATCGCAATCATCTCATTAGCATTTTTGGTGGTGTGGGAATTGACCGACGATAACCCGATTATCGACCTATCACTGTTCAAAGAACGTAATTTTACAATTGGCTGCTTCTGTTTGAGCTTAGCTTATATGCTCTATTTCGGCACAATTGTGTTATTACCTCAGTTACTACAGGAGGTGTTCGGTTATACAGCAACCTGGTCAGGTCTTGCATCAGCACCGGTAGGATTGTTGCCACTCATCATTTCTCCACTGATTGGTAAATTCAGCAATAGAGCAGATATGCGCTACATAGTGACGTTCAGCTTTGTTGTTTATGCCATCTGCTATTACTGGCGTGCATATACATTCGAACCAGGCATGGATTTTGCCGCAGTCGCATGGCCTCAGTTTATCCAGGGGTTTGCTATTGCCTGTTTCTTTATGCCACTCACAACCATTACCCTTTCTGGCTTACCGGCAGGGCGAGTGGCATCCGCATCCAGTCTATCGAATTTTATCCGAACATTGGCAGGTTCAGTAGGAACATCACTAACAACAACCATGTGGACCCAACGGGAATCAATGCATCATTCCCATTTTACCGAACACATCAACCCTTATAGCCCCGACACTCAACAGATTTATCAACAATTATCGGAATCGGGAATGAGTAACCAACAAATTCCCGCTTATCTGGCAAAAGAGATTACCCATCAAGGGCTCATAATTTCAGCGAATGAAATTTTCTGGCTCTCCGCCAGCGTATTCCTGATATTAATCGTACTCGTGTGGTTTGCGAAACCACCATTCACACAAGGAAGTAAAGAGAATATTGGCGGAGCGCACTAAATCTTAATAGCAAAGCGGGGAACATTACATTCCCCGCTTTTCCTATCAAACTTTATTCTGTCGCCACCATTCAGCCAGCATAATGCCAGTTGCAACAGAAACGTTCAGACTTTCGACTAAACCCGTGCCACCAACAAACAAGCTCATATCACCATGTTTCCAAGCACTGTCACTCAAACCATCACGTTCCTGACCAAGAACCAGAACCATTTTTTCCGGTAATTCAGCTTTAGCTAAATCGGTACTACCTTTATGGCTGGATGTCGTTACAATGGTGTAACCCGATTGACGAAATTTATTCAATGTGGCGAGCAAGCTATCAGCATCGATACCTTTAATATGCTCAGCGCCACCTTCTGCTGTACGGATAGCCGCCCCCGACTCCAGCAAGGCCACATCGTGCAAAATCACCCCTTGCACACCGAAATGCGCACAGCTTCGCATAATAGCGCCAAGGTTGTGAGGATTACCCACATCTTCAAGAGCCAAAACACAATCTTTTACTGGAGCATCTTTCAGATAAGTCTCTGCATCCAAGCCGTTACGTTTCTTAATCAGAAAACAAACACCACCATGATGTTCAGTACCTGACACTTTTGTCAGTTCAGCTTCATCCACAACATGATAGGCTTTACGGTTAGCAGCCATCCATTTCAGCGCATTGCGGAAACGCGGTGTCACTGACTCAACAAACCAGGCACGCACTATCGCTTCAGAACGGTTTTTAAACATCGCCTGACAAGCATTTTCACCATAAATCCGGGTTTCTTCCATGCGCTGACGACGAAGCTGTTCAGGATCAATCTGGCTTTTCCCACTGATACCACCATGCTCTGATGGTAAAGAATCACTCTCAGGGCGTGACACTGTTTTCCAAGGCGATCTTTCACGCTCATTGACACGCGGAGAACGGGATGTGCGCTCACCGTCCCGACGACGCTGACCTTGATCGCGCCCTTTGCCTGACGGACGTTTATTATTGCTGCGGCTGTCATGATCGCCCTCACTGCGGACATACATCACTTTGACTTTGCCATTTTTACCACTGTATGAATCGTTCATTCGTTTCTCCAACTGCTTTATGGCGCGAAGATTACCTGATGTGCGCATCTTAAGCTACCTCTGACAACCATAATCCAATAAAATGCGCCCTTAATTTTCCTGCCTTCGGCGAGGCATGCCGTACTTGCCACGAAGAGCACAGTCAGGCTACCTGTTAAAACAGACACCCACCGAAGATATTCAAGCTACAGCCTGGGACCATTTTGGAACAAGCTGGCAATTTAATTGCTTCCCAGCAACCACATCCGATAACGTAAGTCACAGCAATGATTTGCGAAATCAGCTACAGTTATCAATTAACCACAAATAAGGAGCCTCCTGATGAGCCAGCGCGGACTTGAAGCTTTATTACGCCCTAAATCCATTGCTGTAATTGGTGCCTCAGAAAAACCAGAACGAGCGGGTTCAGTTATGATGCGCAACCTGCTCGCAGGAGGCTTTGCCGGGCCAATATTACCGGTAACTCCCAATAGTCGTTCTGTTCAAGGGGTTTTCGCTTACCCTTCAATAGATAAATTACCAATCACACCAGATTTAGCCATTATCTGTACTCATCACCACCGCAATTTGCCATGCCTGGAACAACTGGGGCAATTGGGTTGCAAGACAGTGATTATTCTTTCTTCACCAAAGCCTCAATTTCCTGAACTAAAACAGTGTTGCCAGCGCTATAGCATCCGACTACTAGGACCAAACAGTTTGGGACTATTAGCCCCCTGGCAAGGGCTGAACGCCAGCTTTTCTCCGATTCCAATTCTCAAAGGGAAATTAGCCTTTATTTCTCAATCTGCGGCAGTCTCAAATACGATTCTTGACTGGGCGCAACATCGGGGCGTCGGATTTTCCTACTTTATCGCGTTAGGTGACAGTGTAGATATCGATATTGATCATCTGCTCGATTTTCTGGCTCGTGATAGTAAAACCAGTGCTATCTTGCTCTATGTAGAACATATCCATGACGCTCGTCGCTTTCTTTCAGCATCCAGAAGTGCTTCCCGCAATAAACCTATTTTGGTGGTCAAAAGCGGCCGTACCAAGCGAGCACAGAAATTGCTTGGTGAACAACAAAATCTGGATGCAGCTTATGATGCGGCAATTCAGCGAGCCGGATTATTACGCGTGCAAGATACGCATGAAATGTTTTCTGCTGTAGAAACCCTAAGCCATATGTCGCCTTTACGGGGGGAACGACTATTTATCGTCAGCAATGGTGCCGCTCCAACCGCAATGGCGCTGGATGAGTTATTCCGCCGTAACGGTAAACTCGCAATATTAGGTGAAGAGACAACTAAGGCATTAAAAACACAATTACCAGAAACTATCTCCCTACATAATCCGCTGGATTTAAGAGATGACTCCACGGTGGAACGTTATATCGCTGCGTTAAAACCGTTACTAGACAGCCACGACCATGATGCCCTGTTGCTCATCCATTCTCCTAGCGCAATTGCCCCCGGTATTCAAACCGCCACCAAAGTCATTGAAACAATCCGTAAACACCCAAGGGGAAAATGGCTAACTATTTTTACCAATTGGTGCGGTGAATACTCTTCTCAAGAAGCCCGCCGCCTATTCAGTGAAGCAGGTATTCCAACTTATCGCACCCCTGAAGGGGCAATTACTGCTTTCATGCACATGGTGGAATATCGCCGCAATCAAAAACAATTAACAGAAACACCCGCTCTACCAGCAAACATCACCGCTAATACTGCACGTGCCCATCAATGCATACAACAAGCGCTGGAACAAGGAAACTCTCGTCTAGATACCCATGAAGTTCAACCTATTCTGGCAGCCTATGGCCTCAATACATTGCCAACATGGATTGCTTATAACAGTGATGAAGCAGTCAATATTGCCCAACAGATCGGTTATCCTGTCGCTCTGAAATTACGCTCGCCAGATATCCCACATAAATCAGAAGTTCAGGGGGTTATGCTCTATTTGCGGAATGCAAATGAGGTCAAAGCTTCTGCTCAAGCGATTATCGAACGTGTCAATCAAAATTTCCCACACGCAAGAATTCAAGGACTGTTAGTTCAAAGCATGGCAAACCGTGCCGGCGCACAAGAGCTACGTATTGCAGTAGAACAAGATGAGGTATTTGGCCCACTGATTATGTTAGGTGAAGGCGGTATTGAGTGGTCGCAGGAAACACAAGTAGCTGTCGCGTTGCCGCCACTCAATATGGCATTAGCGCGATATCTGGTTATTCAGGCGATTAAAAGTAGAAAAATTAAGCTCAAGGGCGCTCCCCAATCATTAGACATACTAGCACTCAGCCGACTGTTAGTTCAGGTATCTAATCTGTCACTTGATTGCCCGCAAATTGTACGACTAGATATTCATCCGTTACTGGCTTCTGGAGACGAATTCACATTATTAGATGTTTCAATGGAATTATCTTCGATAGAAGGTGATCCACGAACCAGATTAGCTATCCGTCCATATCCAAGCGAACTAGAAGAAACGATAAAACTCAGAGGGGATGCAGAATGCCTACTACGACCGATTCTGCCAGAAGATGAACCGTTGCTGAAAGATTTTATCGGTCAGGTTACTAAAGAAGATCTCTATTACCGTTACTTTAGTGAAATCAGTGAATTCACACATGATGATCTGGCAAATATGACTCAGATTGATTACGACCGCGAAATGGCATTTGTTGCCGTACGACATCCTAAAACGACTCCGGAAATTATCGGGGTTACTCGTGCCATAGCTGATCCTGATAATGTCGAAGCAGAATTCGCTGTGCTAGTGCGTTCTGACTTAAAAGGGATTACCCTTGGATATCAGCTTATGATAAAACTGATTAACTATACGCGAGAACATGGCATAAACCGCCTAAATGCTATCACCATGCCAGAAAACCGTACTATGATAAAACTAGCTAAAAAACTGGGATTTACCATAGATGTTCAATTTGAGGATAGCATTGTAAACTTATCCCTCGAACTTTAAACCAACTTCGTGATGAATCGCACAGACTTGAATCATTAGGCATTAGAGCGTTAAATCATGCTCACAATTAGCCAGACTAATGGTATTATCGCCAGATCATTTGATTCATTGCTTTACATAGTAGTCTTTTAGCCATCCAACATAAGAGAAAAAACGCACTGTGATGTTGTCTAAATTCAAACAAGCTAAACATCAACAACACCTTGCACAACTGCCTAAGCTACCTCAGTCAGTTGCTGATGTTAAAACACTTTATCAACCTGAAGTGTTCCGCAGCACCCTGCTGGAAAAAATTGCTAACGCTGAAAAACATATTTATATCATCTCCCTCTATCTGGAAAATGATGATGCAGGGAGAGATATCCTGAATGCACTTTATACAGCTAAACAACAACGTCCGGACTTGGACATTAAAGTGCTCGTTGACTGGCATCGGGCACAACGTGGACGAATTGGCGCCGCTGCAATGGTAACGAATGCCGATTGGTATTGTTCTATGGCAGAAGCTTATCCCGATGTGAAAATTCCAGTACTAGGTGTGCCTGTAAATACCCGCGAAGCACTGGGTGTTTTACACTTAAAAGGTTTTATCTTTGACGATACTGTGATTTATAGCGGAGCAAGCATTAATGACGTTTATCTCCACCAACATGATAAATATCGTTATGATCGCTACCATTTGCTTCACAATGCAGAACTTGCAGAAGCAATGAAACACTTTGTTGATAATTACATTATCGCTACAGGAGCGGTACAGAAACTGGATTGTAAGGATCGTCCTCGTATTCCTGAAATTAAAAACCTGATCCGTCAATTACGTTTTTCTTTGCGACACACGACCTATAAAATCAATAATCAGGCAACGAATGATGAACTATCTGTCACTCCACTTGCCGGTCTGGGAAAGAAAAATCTACTAAATAAAACCATTAGCCATCTGATCGCCAGCACAGAACAAAAACTGATTATTTGTACTCCGTATTTTAATCTTCCAGCTATCATTGTTCGGCGGATTGTTAATCTACTCCGTAAAGGTAAACACGTGGAAATTATTGTTGGCGATAAAACTGCTAACGATTTTTATATTCCACCGGAAGAGCCATTTAAAATTATCGGCGCATTACCCTATTTATATGAAATCAATCTGCGCCGTTTCATCAGCAGACTACAGCGTTATGTTGACAACAATCAACTGACGATCAGGTTATGGAAAGATGGTGATAATAGCTACCACCTAAAAGGTGTGTGGGTGGACAATCAATGGCAATTGATTACAGGAAATAATCTCAATCCTCGTGCCTGGGGACTAGATTTAGAAAATGCTATTCTTATCCACGATCCTCATAAAGAAATGCAGGAGCAACGTACAGAAGAACTGCACTGTATCCGTACTTATACTACGGTTGTCAGTAATTATCAGGAATTGGACAGCATCCAGCTTTACCCAGTCAAAGTACGTAAACTTATCCGCCGTTTACGCCGTATCCGGGTAGACAGACTGATTAGTCGTATTCTGTAATTGAATCGATAAAGCGAATTATCTTTTCTAAATTAAATCTCCTGATATTGAATATATTTCGGGAGATTTTTTATCATCGATTTTTAATTTGATAAATTTCAACTCTCATTTATAACAAAATTTTATCGAATCATAATTCTCTAATGTTTTCTTTAGAAATATTAATATAGCAGGTCACATATGCCTTATTAATCATATACTATTTTAAAGCCTCATATATTATACAATAAGGATAGTGGTTTTTAACAAATTAAGAGAACATAGCACTCCCTCTTTTCAGCTTTATTCCCAATATCTGATAAAAATAAAACTCAAATAATGAAATTTATTTTCAACACTTAAATATCCGATGCTAACTCAAAAAACAAATGGCTTTTCATAATGATGCTTTACTTTCTATTAAATATTAGATCCCAAGTAATATAGCCTTTCAACCAACAAATGCAGAGGAGCAGATATATTTATAAAAAAACATCGATGCAATCCCATTTTGGGATGTTATTTATTCCTAAAAGACTATAACGAACAGCTAAAATTAAATATCACCATTCAGTTAATAAATATATTTCTGAAATATTACTTTACTTGCTTATATGCTTCGACTTTGATCTTATGGATACTCATCGTCAGAATGTTGAAGACATTAACCAGAAACATGGAAAATCTCATTAACTCACTACAGGTTATTTAAGCAGAGTTTTTACGGCGTATGAGACAAAATCCCAAAAAAATCTCAACGATTATGGGAAGAACAACAACTTATATCATCTAAGAAGCATGAAAAAAACTTTGTCTCAAGGCAAATTCTATTCAGGGGGAAACAACGTAATACTCCGGTCATCTCACCTTGTTCTTCCTCTCCGGCCCCTGCACGCTACTGCTTCCTTATCTTCACCTGGAGACTGACACCATGAGCCGTAGCCGATATACCCCGGAACAAAAACAACACCATGTGGCCCAATGGCGCCACAGTAACCTGACCCGAAAACAGTATTGCGAACAGCATCAGCTGAGTTTTTCCT